>DASVUW010000348.1:0-49979 GCA_036386845.1 Allosphingosinicella sp.
GCGCCATGAGCAGGCCGCTTGCCGCCGTGATCCTTGCCGCCGGCAAGGGGACGCGGATGAAATCCGACCTTCACAAGGTGCTGCACCCGATTGCGGGGCGGCCGATGATCGAGCATCTGCTCGAGAGCGTGAAGTCCCTGGAGCCGCAGCGGACCGTGATCGTCGTCGGCAACCAGCGCGGGCAGCTCGAGGCCCGGCTCGCGGGCCCCGGAATAGACTTCGCCGTCCAGGAGCCGCAGCTGGGCACCGCCCACGCCGTCCGGCAGGCCGAAGCGGCGCTTGCGGACTTCGAGGGCGACGTCCTGATCCTTTCCGGAGACGCCCCGTTCATTCGAGCCCGGACCATGCAGCTGATGCTCGGAGCGCTCCAGTCGGAGCCGGAAGCGGCCATGGTCGCGCTCGGGTTCCGCCCCGCCGACGCCGCGGCCTATGGGCGGATCGTCGCTGGAGAGGACGGCAGGGTCTCGAGGATCGTCGAGCACAAGGACGCCTCGGAGGAGGAGCGGGCGATTGGTCTGTGCAACGCCAACATCTTCGCCGTCCGGGCGTCGGAACTCTGGCCGCTCCTCGCGCGGGTGGGCAACGAGAACGTGCAGGCGGAATATTACCTGCCGGACATCGTCAACCTGGCGTCGGCCGACGGCCGTCCGGCGCTGCTCGTCGAGTGCGAGCCCGCGGAGGCGATAGGCCCCAACAGCCGAGGCGAGTTCGCGGCGGCCGAGGCTCTGTGGCAGGCCCGCCGCCGGGCCGAGGCGATGGCCGACGGCGCGACCCTGATCGCGCCCGAGACCGTGTGGTTCGCCTTCGACACCAGGCTCGGCCGGGACGTCACGATCGAGCCCAACGTCTATTTCGGCCCGGGTGTGAGCATTGCCGACGGGGCCCGGATCCGCGCCTTCAGCCATATCGAGGGCGCGACCATCGCCGCCGGCGCCGAGATCGGTCCCTATGCACGCCTCAGGCCCGGAACGGTCATCGGCGAGAAGGCCAAGGTCGGCAATTTCGTCGAGACCAAGAAGACGACGCTCGGCGCCGGCGCCAAGGCCAGTCACCTCACCTATCTCGGCGACACCCAGGTGGGCGCCGGGGCCAATATCGGCGCCGGCACGATCACGTGCAATTACGACGGTTATCTCAAATACGGCACGGTGATCGGCGAGGGCGCCTTCATCGGCTCCAACTCGGCGCTGGTCGCTCCGGTCAAGATCGGCGCGGGAGCCATCGTGGGCGCGGGTTCGGTGGTGACGAAAGACGTCGAAGCCGACGCCCTGGCGCTCGCGCGGGGAACTCAGCAGGTCAGACCCGGCTGGGCGGCCCGCTTCCGCACGGCGATGTTGGCAAAAAAGAAAGCGGGTTGATCTAGAGCGTCCTTCGATACGCCGGTTCGACAAGCTCACCGGCTACTCAGGATGAGCGGGTTGTGCACTTCCGCTCATCCTGAGTAGGGACTGAGCGGAGGCGAAGGCCCGTATCGAAGGACAAAGCCCGGTCAGGAGACGCGTAAAACATGTGCGGAATCATCGGCATCGTCGGGCGCGAGGAAGTTTCCGACCGGCTCATGAAGGGCCTGAGGCGGCTCGAATATCGCGGCTACGACAGCGCCGGGATCTGCACGATCCTGGGCGGGGCGCTCGAACGCCGGCGGGCCGAGGGCAAGCTGGACAATCTCGCCGCCGAGCTCGCCTCCAGCCCGCTCGCCGGGACGATCGGGATCGCCCATACGCGCTGGGCGACCCACGGCGCCCCCACCGTCGGCAACGCCCATCCGCACATCGTGGGGGGGGTGGCTCTGGTCCACAACGGGATCATCGAGAATTTCAGGCCGCTTCGCGAGGAGATGCAGTCGGCGGGCCGGACTTTCCAGTCCGAGACCGACAGCGAGGTCGTCGCCCATCTGATCGATCACCAGCTGGAGCAGGGGAAGTCGCCGAAGGAGGCGGTCGCGGCGGTCCTTCCGCGCCTCCACGGCGCCTTCGCGATCACCATCCTGTTCCGCGACCATCCCGAAATGCTGATCGGCGCCCGGATGGGCGCGCCGCTCACCGTCGGCTATGGCGATGGCGAAACCTATCTGGGCTCGGACGCGCTCGCCCTGGCCGGCCTCACCCAGCGCATCGCCTATCTGGACGAAGGCGACTGGGCGGTGATCACCCATGATGGCGCTAGCATCTTCGACCGGGCCAACGCGCCCGTGACGCGCGAGACGGTCGAATCGGGCGCGTCCAGCGACGTCGGCGACAAGGGCAACCACGCGCATTTCATGCAAAAGGAGATTTTCGAGCAGCCGATCGTAGTCGCCCAGACGCTCAGCTCCTACCTGCGCCCGTTCGAGCGCAAGGTCGCGCTGCCGGCGATGGACGAGGATTTCGCGGGCGTCCGGCGAGTCACCATCGTCGCCTGCGGCACCAGCTTCTACGCCGGAATGGTCGCCAAATATTGGTTCGAGCAATTCGCCCGGGTCCCGGTCGACCTCGATGTCGCCTCCGAGTTCCGATACCGCCAGCCGGTCCTCGAGCCGGGCGGGCTCGCGCTCTTCATCTCGCAGTCGGGCGAGACCGCCGACACCCTCGCCGCGCTTCGCCACGCCCGCGCCGAGGGCCAGCGCATCGCCGTCGTCGTCAATGTTCCGACGAGCTCGATGGCGCGCGAGGCGGACCTTCTTCTTCCGACCCATGCCGGGCCTGAGATCGGAGTAGCCTCCACCAAGGCCTTCACGTGCCAGCTCGCCGTCCTCGCCGCCCTCGCCGCCAAGCTCGCGCGTGACAAGGGGCGGATCAGCGAGGAGGAAGAGCGCGAGATCGTCGACCATCTCTCCGAGGCGCCGGCGGCGATGAACGCGGCCCTGGGCCACGACGAGGAGATCGCGGCGATGGCGCCGCTGATCGCGCAGGCGCGCGACGTCCTCTATCTCGGCCGGGGCGCCGATTACCCCCTCGCCATGGAAGGCGCCCTCAAGCTGAAGGAGATCAGCTACATCCACGCCGAAGGCTATGCCGCCGGCGAGATGAAGCACGGCCCGATCGCCCTCATCGACGATAGCGTCCCCGTCATCGTCCTCGCGCCGAGCGGCCCCCTGTTCGAGAAGACGGTCTCCAACATGCAGGAAGTCCAGGCCCGAGGCGGCAAGGTCGTCCTGATCTCCGACGCCGAAGGGCTGAAGGCCGCGGCGGATTCACGGCTCCTGGCGACGATCGAGATGCCGAGGGTCCACCCGCTGATCGCGCCTCTCGTCTACGCCATCCCGGTCCAGCTTCTGGCCTATCACGTGGCGGTGGCGAAGGGGACGGACGTCGATCAGCCGCGGAACCTGGCGAAGAGCGTTACGGTCGAATAGCGACTCCCGGCCGGCGCCGGACCGTGAGGGCGAACAATAAAGTTTTCCTTGGGACAATTTAGTTTTCCCACGGCCAATAAAGATTTCCGGATGAGCGTCGAACGGACGGGCGTGTCTCAGTGCCGGTCAGGAAGCAGGTTCGCGCAACTCGCCGAGCTGGTCGAGGAAGGCGACGATGCGTTCGGCATCGGCGTCGGTTCCCTTCCATACCGCCATCACGCCGCTGATCAGTCGCGCGACTGCCGGATCCGCTCGCTCTGCGTCTGTGAATCCCTCGATCGAGAGGCCAAGCGTCCTGCAAACTCGCACGACGTTCTGGCTGAGTGTCTTGAACTCCCCGCGGCAGATTCGGCTGACCTGGCTTGCATGGACAGCAGCCTTTTCACCTATTTCCGAGTAACTTAGGTCAGACGTCGCCTTACGGAGGGCTATCTCCGTGCGAAGCTTGGTAATGGCGTCGGGGTTGACGGACATGCAGATGTGCATAATAAGGATATGCAGATTTGCAAAGAGGCGATGATGGACGCGACCGATGAGATCCGCTTCTACAGGGCCAGCGAGAAGCCCTATGGCGCTTTCAGCAACCTGTTCCGCAGGGAGATTGAATTCGAGGGCGACGTTTTCGCGACGTCCGAGCATGCCTATCAGGCTGGGAAGGCACGCAAGCCGGAGGTCAGGAAGTGGCTGATGGCGGCGCCGTCGCCGGCGCTGCTCGCAATGGCCGCTCATGGCCTCTATTATTGGGACATCGCGCCGGGATGGTCGAAGACCAAGTTCGACAGGATGCGCCGGGTCCTGCGGGCGAAGTTCGCGCAGCATGCAGATTTGCGGGAGCTGCTTCTGGGCACCGGGAATGCCGTTCTCATCGAAAGTGCGACCGTGGATAACCCGGTCAACCGTCTGTGGGGTCAGGTGAACGGCGTCGGCTCGAACATGCTGGGCGTAATGCTCATGGAGCTGAGGTCGGAGCTTCGGGGTGAAGAGGCGACCGGAGAAACCTGGCCCGAGCTCATCGCGGCCGAGTGAGTTTCAGAACAGGCCGGGCTCGATTTCATCGCCGAGGTCGGGATCAAGGCCGTCCAGGATGGCCCGGGCGGTGAGCGGCCCGCAGTTCCGGAATAGACCTCTTGCACCTGTAAAGGCGCAGTTTGCGGCGGCCAGGCGCTGGCCGGCGAGGATTCCCGGAATAAGCGCCTCCAGCGATTTGAGGGCCTCACCGTTGCGGCCCAGGGACAGCAGCCGATCGATGATTCCGACGGTCACCATGTCTCCGGATCCGCTCGTGTCCCGAACGACGGATGCTTTGGTCGCGCCGCAGCGGAGGCCGCGACCGTCGCGTCGGACCTCGAGGCCATCGGCACCGTAGGTGACGATGGAGATGGCGCCTTTGGGGAGGTCGCGTTCCTCGAGCCGAATCGGGAAACGCTCCGACGAGTATTTGAGGATGCTGGTGTGCCGTAGGGCGCGGCGAAAGAGCTCCGGATCGTCGATTGCTGACGGCTCGAAATAGACGAGGGCGCCGGCCCGATCCGCCATTTCCATTGCCGAAGCGATCGCCTCGGTAAGACGATCTGCATAGAAGATGGCGCACTGATCGAGAGCGGATGACGCCCGGCTTACCTCGAGTTGCTCGATCGGAGTGAAGCGAGGGAAATCCTCGTCGGTATCGGGGCAAACGAAGGAGAATGCGTGCTGGCCTTGCGCCGTGTTCACGAGTTGAATGAGAATCGGGGACGCTATGTAAGCGCTGCGGAAGATGTAGCTGATGTCGGCCCCGGCATCAGCGAACTCGGACGACAGCGTGTCGCCGACGGCGTCGACGCCGAGGGCGATCACGGGTGCTACCCGGCGGTCGAGGAGCGCAAGCGAGAGGAGCACGTTTCCGCAGGAACCGCCGAGGGCCTCGAAGGCGTCGGCATCATCGGAGTAGATGCGGTCGAGCACCGTGAACCCGGTTCCGGCGACGTCGATGGCACCCTTAGGCAACGGCTGCTCCTTTCATATTCGTTCGCTCTTTGTACCACTCGCCTTCCGGAGCGTCTACAAGCCGCGATACCTCGAGTGCAAAGCCGCCTTCGTTGGATCTGCCCAGAGAACCGAGAATGCGGAGCAATGCGTCCGGGCCGGTACAGTCTGCGCCGAACAGAGACCAGCCGACATGTTCGCGGCTGCAGACATGGTCGACGCTGACGCCGAATGGCAGGCCGAGCATGATGTGATCGTTGCCGGAGGCATCGCCCCGATCACCGATGCAGAGCACCTCCTGGTCTGGAGCGATCTTCGACTGCACCGCATTGACGACGTTGGTCTTGCAGGCCTCCATCAGGCACAGATCGTAGGAATGTCGGGACTGGACGATCTTCAGGTCATGGTGACCTTCGAAGGGCCCTTGGGCGAAGGCGGCGAGGAAAGCCTCCTCCGACGGAATTTGGTTTTTGCCGATCGTTACCTGAAGCGGGCTGTCCTTGATTTTGCCGGTGAATAGATCGGGGCGCGATCGCATCCACGCAAGGGCGTTGCGGACCGCGGGCCGCATAGGCGGCTGAGCGAGGCTGATATCCTCGGAAAGCGGCTTTATGTGGGCACCGTTGTAGTAGCCCATGACGACTTCGTCGTGGTGGCGCCTGGGGAGGAGCTCGCGCAGTCGCTCTCCTGCTGAGCCGCCTCGACCGGTAGCGATGCCAAGGCGCAGACCCTGATCGATCAGTTCCGTGAGCCGCGTGACCATATCGTCTGTGGGCGGTTCGAGACGCTTCTCAGTCGCGACGATTGTTCCGTCATAGTCGAGTACAAGTCCCCCGAATCGCGCCGATGAGAGGCGCTCGACCAGCTTTCGGTGGGCGGCGGGCAGATCGCCGTCGTCGACCCCGATTTCGTCGTCCAGGGCACGGGTGAAACGCTTCTGGCGAACAGGCGGCGAGAGGTCGCGGGAAAGCCTGGCCAGCCCGTCCGCCTCATAGATCGGCCGCGCGAACTCGCCGACGCCTGGTTTCCCGGGATCGATGCCGCGTTGCTCGCTCAGCGTCTCGACGATGGCGAAGCCGTCCAGGAGTGCCAGATAGCCGTCGAGTCGTGAGCACCGGCCGTAGTCGCGGCTGAGACGGGCTATTGTGGGAGGCAAGGGGCCGTCGATCTCGCTCCAGATAGCTTGGGTTTCAGCGCCGGTGAGCGCCAGGAGGAAGGCGTCCGCACGGTTGGCGAGCCAGACGTGTCTGCCGTGCGCGAAATTCCTGAAATCGGTCGTCTGAACCGGGAGCGCGGCGGTTTCCCAGAGAGAGGTCTCGACGAGGACGGCCGCAGGTTTGAGGCGAGGATCGTAAAGGACGATCGCAACTGCGGCTGAAGCTGCACCTGCGAGGAGATCCGTCCAGTGGCTGCGTGCTTCGCGGCCGAGCCGGGCTTCTGTAAGAGTGGCCACGCTCTGCCCCAGTTCGGATGCTTGGCCTTCATGGGCGACGGCGCCGGCGGCCATGAGGAGGCTGACCAGGGCCCCGACGAGCGAGTGCGTTGCCAGAAAGCCGTCTTTGGGCTCCACTCGAGGGGTGACTACGACCAGCAGGTCGCGAACTCCCTCCGCGGCTTCGATGATTCGGGCATCCGGGTTCGATGTGACGATCGTGATGGTTTTCGCCCCTCGGTTCCGAGCCGCGGTCAGCGCTCCGAGGATATCGTGATTGTCGCCGCTGGCGCTAAACAGCCAGACGTCCGTGTCGTGGAGATGCGAGAGTTCCATCGTGAAAGCGAGTGGGGTCCTGACCGTGGTTGGCCCCCGGCCCAGGGTCGAGCGGCAGAGACGCAGGAATTCGGCGGCGACGGCCGATCCCCCTGATCCGATCGCCATGGCATGTCGGCTGCGGCTGTCGCGCAGGTGCCGAGCGAGGGCGCTGATATCGGTTGCGGCCGCAGCCTCGGCCGTTTGGGGCAGCAGGTCCAGTTTTTCGGAGAAGATGCCCATAGGTCTTTCTGGGGCGGACGGAGCCGAATTGCTAGGCTGCATGCTGTGGGGCGTTTTGGTCCGGAGACGGGGCCTGCGGGCCGGCGGACGGTGCCTCGGCGCCGGAGGATTGCGGGCCGGCGATCAAGCCGCCGTAAATCGGTCCGTCCAGCCACACATGGACAATTCGGTCTGGTGAGGGGCCGCCCTCCCCTCCCCCCGGCGACGGAAGGTCATACCGGACTGTTTCCACGTAGAGGACGGGCAGTTCGTGCTCGATGGCGGCCATCATCGCCCCGACGGCCATGACCTTGCTGCCGACTGGTGAGAGAATGAGCTGCGGCTCGTAAACCTCTTCGACGACTTCGTCGTAGCGGCGCTTCAAGGCCGAAATGGTTCGGTAGGAATCGAGCGGATTGTGCTCCGAGGCATAGATGAGATCCCCCTCATGGACCTCCCAATCGTCGCTCAGCTGGTTTCCGAACTCGGTGATGAGCTCGTCGGCTCGCCGCGGGTTCTCGGCGGGGAAAGGGAGCATGGGGCAGGTCCGATAGACCCCATCAAGGGATGCTCGGATGCTCGTCAAGGCGGCGGCGCGCCCATGGGCGAGCTGAGGGAGCCAGATTTGTGAGATGGGTAGGATACGTGGCGGGAGAGCGCCGGCATAACCGCGTACGCTCATGACCCGGTCGTCCGGCTCGGAACGGATTGTCTCGTCCAGGGCCGGGTTTGAGGTGATCATGAGGTGAAAGCTGAGTTCTGGGTTGCGCTCCGAATATTCGAGGAGAAGCCGGGCCGCGGGGAAGCCGATGCCGATCGAGAGTGCGCTCATGTCGAGCACGATGTCGGTGAGGTCGGCCGGCATCGAAAATTGCTTGAGCTCCGCCGCGATGCGGGCTCCGCCGACCGGCGCACCGTCGTCGGCGAAGACCTGGACCTTGATGACCGAGCAGCTGGGTATCAGCGACTTGAGGTCCGCCTCGTTTGTGTCGGCGCGGATCTGAAGGCTTTGGGTTGGATTGCCTCTCTCTTCGCGGATCATCAAAGCGCTCAGCCGCGGCCCGAGCACGCTTTGGAGAAGCTTCGGGACGTGGAGGGCGCGCGGGTCGAAGCCGGCGCCGCCGACGACGAGGCAGCGCCTATGTGCCTGGGCGAAATAGTCACTGACGAATTCGTCGACTCGCGCATCTCGATGGGTGATGCAGTTTTGCCAGTGCGGGCGCATGGCCTAGATTTCCTCGTAGCGAGCGAGGAGCTCGTCCACCGAGCTTTCGATGAAGCCGCCGCGCTTGAGGGTCAGGCCGTATTTGAGGCAGACCGGCCCGGAAAGCTCGAGGAGACACCACAGCGTGCTGCCTTGACCGTAGTTGCGAACCGCGATCAGCGCTCCATAGGCGATGGCGAATTTCAGCACTGATAGGAGCTCTGAATCGCCGGCGAGGAACGCCGGCATCTCTTTCTCTTCGATCGCGATGGCGTTCGCTCCCTGCCCGAGCGAGGCGTTGCCTGCCTGGGTGCGACGGTCGCACTCCGCTGCGAGCCAATCGATGAAGTCGCGAACTCGGCGCGCGTAGGGAAAGCCCCAATTATCGATCATCTCGCTGGCTTGGGTGGCGAGCGCGGCCTGCTGCTGGGCTGGCGTGAGGGCGGGATCGAGGTTGCGGATGGCTTTCGTCTCCATCCTGGCGACGAGCCGGCCGGCCAACTGGAGGAACAGCTCGGCGTTCTCGTTGCTGGCGTCACAAAGGTCGGAGAAGCCGTAATGGACTGGGCGGCCAAACCTTTTGTGGAGCTGAAGCCGCGCCCCTTCGGCTATGCCCGCATTGGCTTTGAGGGGTTTGGGCGGCTCAGGATCGGTGTCGAAGAGACTGAGATTCTTCCCTTCGAGCCGCTTTCTGTATCGATGGAGGAGGATACGCTGCATGGCCAGGCGGACCTCTTCGCCGGTGTCGTTGCCGCGGCCTCCTTTGGCGCTGCGTGCGTAGAGGTCGACGATCTTCGCGATCTTCTCGCGCCTGTTCGGATGAATTTCGAGCGCCCTCTGCTCGCGGTCGACGAGCTCCTTCAGCTCCTCGAGCTTGCCCGGAGGAAGCTGCGGCGGCTCCTCGGGGAGCAATGGTGCGAATTGCGTATAGTGCCGCCCTTGGAGGGACTTTACGAGGGCGAGGTACCGGTTGGCCATGTCGGAGGCCATTTTGCGGAACTGTTTACGTTCGTCCCCGCGCGTGCCTTGTGACTGCATGAAGATATCGAGATAGTCTCGGCCGGCCTTCATTCCGGGGATGGCTTCGTCGGGCGAGCGGAACGCTGCTGTCGGGGTGAGTGTGTCGAGCCGCATCATCAACCAGCGGCCGATCCGCATTTCGCGCCGCGCGAGGATTCGGAAGAGCGCGCCCAGCTGGTCCGGATGGAGCGTATGGACGTCGTCGAGGATGACGAGCGGCTTGAGGCGGATCCGATTGCCCTCGATCCAGGAAATTTCGATCTCGCGGATTACCTCGAACGGCTGATAGGGCTCTCGAGCTCGGTCGGAAATTTGGCTAAGGTCCGGCGGGAGAAGGCTCGATCCGATCGGGTAGACCGCCGCTTCGACCTCTCGGGCGCGCTCATATATGCCTTCGGACGTAGCGCCGCCGATCTGGTCGAGCTGAGCGTCTCCGTCGTCCTTGAGGATGAATTTGATGTCGCCGATCTTTCGGCGCCGTTCCGCCGTGAGGTTGCGGAACAGGCTGAGGATCGATCTTGCCTGGACGAGCGAGAAGATTAGGCGGGTTCGAACCGATTCGTCGTAGGGCAGCTCCCAGAAATCGCGATATTCCGATTCCATTGGGATGCGGACGGCGGCGGTGCTCGGCACTCCGTCTTGGATGAATCCGCATTGGGCGAGAGCGGACGCGAGGGCGCGGTTTCCCTCGCGGTGCTGGTTTCGCATGATCGATTCGACGAGCCTGAACTCGGCGAGCATCGCCATCATTGTCTTGCCGCTGCCAGGAGTGCCGATGACTCGGACCGGCAGGTCGAACAGCAGGCCTTTCTTCGCGTGGGGGGCGATGAAAGTGGTGAGAGGCTCCGGGCTGACAATCGAGAGGAAGGCGGAGTCGTCCCGGATGTATTCGGTCGCGCGGCGGAGGAAAGGGTTCGTCATGTCAGCCGTGCCTGTCCCGTCGATGGAAGAGGGGGCGCATGCGGTGCCTCCCGGCCTCTCCTGAAGTTTCTGCCCAGAGGAGCGAGATGCTGTTGTTGGGCGTATTGTGCTCCATGACCACGGGCAGCGCGCATTCCGCATAGCCGCGCCTCAGGTGGGTCTGCCCTGGACAATGTTTCTGCAGCCGGTCGAAGAGCGCGCGGTCGTAGTAGCGGTCGCACAGGCCCAGGATCCCCGGATCCGTTGTCGCCGTGAGTTGCGCGCTCGAGGGGAGCAGCAGGCCCTCTGTGATCGTGTAGCGGCCATAGGACTTTGCTTCCCATTCCGCCTCGGCCTGGGCGAGGCGCTGGTTAAGCGCCTGCCGCGCTTGGTAGCTGGAAATGTAGTGGTGGATATGGAGGTCGTATCCGTTCGCGATCGGGAAGTCGTCTCCGAGGCGCTTGCCCGCTTTTGCGACCAGCGCGTTGAACTTGGTGAGCTTACCCTTCCATCTGCCGTCGGCCTCCTTCCGGATGAATGTCGTGCCGGAAGCGGTGAAGTCGTCGATGAGATAGACGTTGTCGAACTTCGCCCCGGCGCCCTCCTCCGTCGTAAGGTCCTCTTGTAGGCCCCGCCACTTCTCGTCATCGATGTACATCATCGGGACGACCTGCTCCTGGGATATCCTCCGGTCCGCCCGCCTGAGGATATCGATGCGGCTTCCATCGCTGAGGCCGACGAGGAGCGTCCGCCGGAGTCGATTGTCGAAGCGCTCGACGCTCTGAGGCGTCGCCCAGACCTCGTAGGGCTTGATGCCGAGTTCAGCGGCGACCTGGTGCCGAAGCATCGGCGTGACGGTCTCGGGGATGAACGCTTCGATGACTCGTCGCAGTTCGGCCGGAGATATGTAGATCAGCCGATTTTTGACGAAGTCGTAGGCAGTCTGCCGATCGGCGGGAGCAAATTGCTTCAGCCAGTTGGCCAGGCTCTCGATGAACCTCGCGCCGGCACGAAAGTCGCCATAGGTATCGTATTTCACCGCGGACATGAGACGCAGCCAGGCATATTCCTGGGTGGCGGTGCTTTCGTCCGACTCCGCCCAACCCATGACCTCGGCAATCAGGTTGAGCGCCATCTTGTCGTTCATCGGGTTACCCTGGACTCCATCGGACGCGTCTAGGCCCTCGGCACCTGTGGGTCGAGGGGCGTAAAACCTCGGGTGTGCCTTCGGCGGACGTAGGGGGCAGCGAGTGTTCTCATCTTGGGAAATTGAGCCTCGTTGGGCAGATCGAGTCCGCGATAGAATAAGTCGGCGCGGGCGGCGAGTATCGACCGGGCGCACCCATTGAGACTAGTCGTTTGCGGACGGCAGGTTACAACGAGCGCAGGGTGCGACGGGGGCAGCATGATCGCGCGGGCTTGTACTTATGGCTAGGCGCCGAGCGCAGTCGAAGAACGACCCTAGCGGGTGCGGTTTGCTGGTCCTGATCCTGGTTATCGTATTCGCGATCAGCAAATGCAGTGGTGGCGGCGATGGCACGGTTGATCAGGACGCCGCAAGATTGCCTGAAAGGCCTTCGGGATCGACGGAGATGCGGTTCGTTTCGTCGGATGCTCTGAACTGCCGGAGTGATGCACGTACGTCGGCGAAGGTCGTATCGCGCTTTGCGTTCGGCGACAGCGTTACGGTTCGGCAGGAGAAGGATGGCTGGTCGGAGGTCGATGCGGCGGGTACCTCGTGCTGGATGGCCAGTCGCTATCTGGTGGATGCCTATCCGATGCGATCGCGCGAGCCCAGGTCATACACGCCGGCGCCGCGGGCGGCGGTTCGGCCAAAGCGTGAGCGCGGTCTGCAATGCAGCGGCAAACGCACCTGCGGCGAGATGAACAGCTGCGCCGAGGCGAATTTCTATCTCGATGAATGCGGCGTTTCACGCTTGGACGGCGACGGAGACGGGGTCCCGTGCGAATCGATATGCGGGTAACCCGGCGCTTTGAAGGGAGATCAATTCGGCAGGTTGCCATGCTCTTGAAGGAGGCGGGTCATTCGGTCGAAGGCAGTCGCCGAAAGCGTGACGATCGCTCGGCTCATCTCGCCTTTGGCATTTACCCGTTCAACCAGGCCGTGCTCTTCCAGCAGATCGAGCCAGCGCACGTCGTCAGCCGCCACTGAGGCGGCTATCGAGGTAGCGATGACTGATACCGGTCGCGGTTCACTGGCGGCGATGTAGAGATCGAGGAGTAGGTCCCACGCCGGTTCCCCGAAGAGTCCGGGGCCGAACGCCTGATCGCGCATGCGCCGCAGTCGGTAGAGGCGTCGAGCCTCTTCGAAGGCGCCTGCGGAAGCGTTTCTGAGGCGAGACATGGGATGGTTCCGGACGAAAGGTCCGTTTTGGATTATACGAATCCGCAGGGTTGTCGAGTACCAGCCAACGGAAATGCAGTAATCGTATATATGGGCGGTCCAGTGCTGGTCCGCTGCAGATCCAGCCCCTCGATCCTGTTTGACGTGGGCCCGCAACGAAGCGGCCGGGACCGGCGATGAAATGCTCTTGGCATTCCGCGCTGGCGCGGCGACATGGGACGGGATGAAGACGAGCCTCGATCATCTGCCGGACGGCAAGCAGCGAGAGCTCGCCTCGGTGGTTCGGATTCTCTTTGAGGAGTTCGAGTCGGTCACCGCACGGGCCAGCCAGCAGTGGAAGAAGGGCGGCCGCATCCTAAAGGTGGTGCTGTATGGCTCCTATGCCCGGGGAGACTGGGTGGACGATCCGGTCGGTGGGTACAGGTCGGACTACGACATCCTGGTCGTCGTCAGCGACGAGAGATTAACGGACGTCGTGGATTTTTGGTCGATCGCCGACGATCGGCTCCTGCGGGAGACGTCCATCACCGGGAGCCTGACCGCGCCCGTCAACTTCATCGTCCACTCTCTTTCAGACGTGAATAGCCAGCTCGAGCGGGGCCGCCCCTTCTTCGTTGATATCGTGGAGCATGGAGCGGTGCTCTACGAGGCGCAGGGCTTCGCTTTCACGACGCCGAGGAAGCTGCCGGAGGAACAGGCTAAGGTCGAAGCTAAGGCCTATTTCAATGAATGGTATCCCAGCGCTGAGCGCCGTTTCGATCTTGCCCGCACGGCGGCCGACAAGGGATATTGGAAGGAAGCTGCCTTCGACCTCCATCAGACGGCGGAGCGGCTATATCATTGCCTGCTGCTCGTTCTGACGCTCTACAGCCCGAAGTCGCACAAGCTGAATTTCCTGCGATCCCAAGCCGAGCAGATCGCTCCGGAGTTGATCGGGGCTTGGCCACGGGAAGCCAAGTTCGAGCGCCGGGCTTTCGAGCTGCTGCGACAGGCCTACGTGAACGCGCGTTACTCGCCGCACTACAGGATCTCTGAGAAGGAGATCGCCTGGCTCACCGAGCATATCACCGTGCTCAAGCAGCTGGTTGAGCGCACCTGCCGTGAGAGGCTGGGGCAGAACGGCTAGAGAGGGTTACAGGCACGGGATCCAGGTCGCTTGACTCTGACATGGTGTCAAACACCATGTGAGGTTCCACGGAAGCCGAATCGGCGGCTTCGTCGAGGAGGACCGTGCTGTGGACGCTGATCATCACCATGCCGGACATTGCCATCACGGTCATGCGGGCGCGGCGCCGCCGGCGGCGGTAAAGGATCCGGTCTGCGGCATGACCGTCGATCCGGCGACGACGGCGCACCATCATGAGCTGGGTGACACGACCTACCATTTCTGCAGCGCAGGCTGCCGCTCGAAGTTCATCGCCCATCCGCACCGCTATCTGCATCCGGAGACCAAGGCAGCTGCAGCGCCGGACGTGCCGGAGGGCGCGATCTGGACCTGCCCGATGCACCCCCAGATCCGCCAGGTTGGACCGGGAAGCTGTCCGATCTGCGGCATGGCGCTCGAGCCTGAGATGCCGACCCTGGATGAAGGCCCGAACCCCGAGCTGATCGACATGAGCCGTCGCTTCTGGGTGAGCGCGGCTTTGTCGCTGCCGCTCTTCGTCCTGGCGATGGGTTCGGAGCTGCTCGGCTGGCACTGGCTGTCGATGCGGACCTCCGTGTGGGTGCAGCTCGCTATGGCAACGCCGGTCGTCCTTTGGGGCGGCTGGCCGTTCTTCGAGCGGGGCTGGGCCTCGTTGAAGAGCCGCAACCTCAACATGTTCACTCTGATCAGCCTCGGCGTCGGAGTGGCATATTCCTACAGCCTCGTCGCGACCCTGGCGCCGAACCTGTTCCCGCCCTCCTTCCATACGATGGGGGGCATGGTGCCGGTCTATTTCGAGGCGGCCGCCGTGATTACGACCCTGGTGCTGCTCGGGCAGGTGCTCGAGCTGCGAGCCCGGTCCGCGACCGGCAAGGCGATCCGGGCCCTGCTCGGGCTGGCGCCCAAGACGGCCCGCGTGGTTCGTGAGGACGGCACCGAGGAGGATATCGACCTCGGCCATGTCCATGCCGGCGACCTGCTCCGGGTCCGGCCGGGCGAGAAGGTGCCGGTCGACGGCGTCGTGGTCGAGGGCCGCTCCTCGGTTGACGAGTCGATGATCAGCGGCGAGCCGGTGCCGGTCGAGAAGGTGCCCGGCGAGAAGGTCACCGGCGCCACCGTCAACGGCACCGGCAGCCTGCTGATGCGGGCTGAGCGGGTCGGCAAGGACACGATGCTCTCGCAGATCGTGCGCATGGTGGCGGACGCTCAGCGCTCCCGGGCCCCCATCCAGGCGCTAGCCGACAAGGTCTCGGCCTGGTTCGTGCCGACGGTGGTGCTGATCGCGATCCTTTCCTTCGGAGTCTGGGCACTCTTCGGCCCCGAGCCGGCGATGAGCTTCGCCATCGTCAATGCCGTGGCGGTGCTGATCATCGCCTGCCCCTGTGCCCTTGGGCTCGCAACGCCGATGTCGATCATGGTCGGAACTGGACGCGGCGCCACGGCTGGAGTGCTGGTCAAGAATGCCCAGGCACTCGAGCTGATGGAGAAGATCGATACCCTCGTCGTGGACAAGACGGGCACGTTGACGCTTGGCAAGCCCAAGCTGATGGGCGTGGTGCCCTCGCGCGGTTTCGACGAGGCGGAGGTTCTGCGCCTGGTTGCCTCTCTGGAGCGAGCCAGCGAGCACTCGCTCGCAGCGGCAATCGTGGAGGGTGCCGAGGAGCGTGGCCTCACGCTACCCGCGGCGGAGGACTTCGCTTCGCATACTGGCAAAGGCGTCAGCGGCACCGTCGAGGGTCGGAAGGTGGCTCTGGGCAACAAGGTCCTGCTTGCCGACCTTGGAATCGACGCCTTCCCGCTCATGGCTCGGGCGGACGAGATGCGGTCCGAAGGCCAGGGCGTGATGTTCGTCGCGATCGATGACAGGCTGGCCGGCCTCATCTCGGTCGCCGATCCGATCAAGGAGAGCGCTGCCGCCGCTATCGCCGAGCTGCGCCGGGATGGCGTCCGGGTGGTGATGCTGACCGGCGACAATCAGCGGACCGCCGACGCGGTGGCCCGGAAGATCGGTGGCATCGACGAAGTTATCGCCGACGTCCTTCCGGATCAGAAGCAGGCTGTGGTCGAGCGTCTGAAGGCTTCGGGCCGCCGGGTCGCCATGGCCGGCGACGGCATCAACGACGCGCCTGCGCTGGCCGCCGCTGATGTCGGCATCGCCATGGGCACCGGCACCGACGTCGCCATGGAGAGCGCGGCGGTCACCCTGGTGAAGGGAGACCTCGGCGGCATTGTCCGCGCCAGGCGTCTCAGCCGGGCCGTGATGCGCAACATCCGCCAGAACCTGTTCTTCTCATTCGTCTTCAACGGGGCCGGCGTGCCGATCGCGGCGGGCGTCTTCTACCCGGTCTTCGGGCTGCTCCTGAGTCCGATGATCGCCGGTGCCGCGATGGCGCTGAGCTCGGTGGCGGTGATTGGCAACTCGCTCCGGCTGAGGGGAGTGCGGCTATGAAGATCGGGCAGGCTTCGGTCGAGAGCGGCGTCAGCCAGCGGATGATCCGCCACTACGAGTCGATCGGGCTGATCGGCAAGGCGGCGCGGCGGGACTCAGGCTACCGCGACTATGACGAGCGGGACATCCACACCCTCCGCTTCATCCGCCGCGCGAGGGACCTGGGGTTTCCCATCGAGGAGATCGGCCAGCTGCTGGCGCTCTGGCAGGATCGCGGCCGTGCGAGCGCGGACGTGAAGGCCCTGGCCCTGGCCTGGGCCGCGGAGCTGAAGCGCAAGGCGAAGGAGCTGGACGCCATGAGGAAGTCGCTCGAGCATCTGGCGGCCAATTGCCACGGCGACGATCGCCCCGACTGCCCGATCCTGGGCGGCTTGGAGGGGACGGCGTCATGAACATCCGATTCCGGACCATTGTAACCGGCGGCCTGGCGGCCTATCTGCCCCGCGTGTCCCTGACGCGTTTCATCCGGTTCCTTACCATCCTTGCGCTGGCCCTGTCGCCGCTCGCCACCTTCGTCGCCGCGCCCGCGTCGGCGACCGCGCATCATGCGGCGATGGCGGCCCAAGGCCACCAGATGGACGGTCACGAAATGCCTGGCCATGACAAGGTCGGCGATGCCTCGATGGCGGCTATGCAGCTTTGTAAGGACATGGGCGACCAGCCGATGGACCAGCCTTGCGGGTCCGGCGATAGTGACTGCGTCAAGGCCTGTGCCGCCGTTCCCGCGATCCCGGCCGTTGGCGGCCAGCTCGAACCACAGGTCCTGAACCATGGTCCCCAGCGGATGCCGGCTCTGGTATCCGTGCCCCACGGCCTCGTGCCCGAGGCGGCGACTCCCCCTCCCCGAGGACTCCTGAAGATCTGAGACCTTTCTCGATTTTCCAGGAGTGACACCATGAAGAAGATGTTGGCCGCGCTCGCGCTTGCGATCGCTCTCCCCGCCGTTGCCCATGCTCAGGCAGCTCCCGCTCCCGCTCCCGCGCCGGAGAAGAAGATGGAGTGCTGCTGCGAGAAGATGGGCATGAAGATGGACTGCTGCGACAAGCACGGCAAAGCCGCTGCTGGTCACGATGAGCATGCCGGCCACGACATGAGCCAGCATCAGCAGCACCAGAAGCCCCAGCAGTAATTGATGTCGCGAGGCGGCAGCTGCCGCCTCGCACTCGGCTGACGGCCTGCGCGCGTCTTCGAAGGCGCTCGCGAGTGAGGATTATCATGGATCAGTTTTCAGTAGACCGCCGGACGCTGCTCCGCGCCGGAGCCTTGGGTACCATTGGCGTCGGCATGCCGGGCCTGTTCCCCGCCTGGGCGCAAAGCGGGACGAGTGGCCTTGCGCCGACCCTGCCGACGCTTTCGGGCGAGAACATCGCGCTGGAGATCGGCAAGACTCCCTTCAAAGTGCGCGGCCGAAGCGTCCATGCGGTGACGATCAACGGCACCGTGCCGGGCCCGCTGCTGCGGTTGCGGGAGGGTCAGAACGTCCGGATCACGGTGAACAACCGCCTGGACGAGGATACCTCAATCCATTGGCACGGCTTCATCCTGCCGTTCCAGATGGACGGCGTGCCCGGCGTCAGCTTTCCCGGGATCAAGGCGAAGTCGACGTTCGTCTATGAGTTCCCAATCCGGCAGTCGGGCACCTACTGGTATCACAGCCATTCCGGGCTTCAGGAGCAGCTCGGCCATTACGGGCCGATCGTGATCGATCCCGCTGGCGCCGACCCGGTCGGCTACGACCGCGAGCATGTGATCGTGCTCTCCGACTGGACCTTCCGGCACCCGCACGAGCTCATCACGAAGCTGAAGAAGGAAGGCGGCTATTTCAACCGGCAGAAGATGACCCTGCTTGGGCGCCTTAGCGGCGATCCCGAGCAGCAGATGCCGGCCGCCGACCGGAAGATGTTCGCCAAGATGCGGATGGACCCGGCCGACATCCTCGACGTGACCGCCGCCGCCTACACCTATCTGATCAACGGCCATGGCCCGGCCGACAATTGGACCGGCCTGTTCAGGCCCGGCGAGCGGGTTCGGCTGCGGATCATCAACGCCGCCGCGATGACGATCTTCAATATCCGGATTCCGGGTTTGGACATGAAGGTGGTCGCCACCGACGGCCAGAACGTGGTGCCGGTCGAGGTCCATGAGCTTCAGATCGGCAATGCCGAGACCTATGACGTGATCGTCGAGCCTCGGGACCAGGCTTACACCTTCGTCGCCGAGGCGATGGACCGCTCAGGGATGGGCTTGGCGACCCTTGCGCCCCGGATGGGGATGACCGCCGCAATCCCCCCACTCAGGCAGCGTCCCGTCCTGACGATGAAGGACATGGGCATGGGCGGCATGGACCACGGCTCGATGGGTCACGGTGCTGGCGGCCGCGCGGCCGCGGGCGGCGCCATGGCTGGGATGGATCATGGAAGCCACTCCGCCTCGTCGAGCGGCGGCGGGTCTTCGCCGACCTCGATGGACATGAGCGGCATGAACATGCGCGACAAGTCAAAGGTGCCGCCGCACGTCAAGGTCGGGGTCGGCGTCGACTCAATCGCGATGGCGCCCGTCGACCGCACCGGAGACCCGGGCCTCGGCTTGGACGGGGTCGGGCACAAGGTGCTGACCTACCGCGATCTGCGGGCTCTGACCCCGAGCACGGACACCAGAGTTCCCGCGAGGACCGTCGAGATTCACCTGACCGGCAACATGGAGCGCTTCATGTGGTCGATCGACGGGGAGAAGTTCAGCGAGAATCCCGAGCCGATCCGCTTCGAGCGGAACGAGCGGGTCCGGGTGACGATGATCAACCACTCGATGATGACTCACCCGATGCACATCCACGGCCATTTCTTCGAGGTCGTGAACGGGCAGGAGGCGAAGCCGATCAAGCACACGGTGATGGTGCTGCCCGGGGCGAAGCTGAGTTTCGACATGACCGCCGACGCGCCCGGCGACTGGGCGTTCCACTGCCACCTCCTGCTCCACATGCACGCCGGGATGATGCGTGTCGTGACGGTGCGGCCCCTCGATGGAGACGCGGCATGAAGCGGTTGATCCCCTTTCTCCTCGCCACGGGTTTGGCTAGCCCGGCGCTGGCCCAGCATACGGGGCACGGGGCGCCGGCGGCAAATCAGGCGTCTGCCTCGCCGGCACCGGCGGCGACATGCACGCCCGAGCACGCGGCGATGGGCCACTGCAAGGTGCCTACTCCGGCTCCGGCTGCGACTCCGGCTCCGGCCGCGACACCAGCGCAGACATGTTCGCCTGAGCATGCTGCGATGGGCCACTGCAAGGTGCCCGCTGCGGCTCCCGCCCCCGCGCCCGCTCCTACTCCGGCGCCAGCCCAGGCTTGCTCGCCCGAGCACGCTGCTTTGGGCCATTGCACCCTGCCATCGCCTGCGCCCGCGGCTGCGCCAGCGTCGACCTGCTCGCCTGAGCATGCGGCCATGGGTCATTGCAGGCTGCCTACCGGGCCCGCGCCTGCGGCCTCCGATCCCCATGCGGGCCACGCGACGGGCGAGCAGATGCCCGATCCTCCGGTCACGCCCACGCCGCCTGGCGCGCTTTCAGGCCCGGCCCATGCCGCCGACGCGGTCTTCGGCCGCGAGTCGATGGCCGAGGCGCGTGAAGAGCTTCGCCGGGAGCATGGTTCGATCGTCACCTCGAAGGTGATGCTCGACCAGGTCGAGGCGCGGATCAGGAAGGGTCGCGACGGCTACCTGGTCGAAGGCGAGGCCTGGTATGGCGGCGACATCAACAAGCTCTGGGTGAAGACCGAGCTGGAGGGCGAGTTCGGCCGCAGCCCGGAGCATGCCGAGGTCCAGGCGCTCTGGAGCCGGGCCATCAACCCGTGGTGGAATCTGCAGGCGGGCGTTCGCTACGATGTCCGGCCGGATCCGGAGCGTGCGCACCTGGTGCTGGGGATAGAGGGGCTTGCTCCCTACTGGTTCGAGATCGATGCCGCGGCGTTCATCTCGCACAAGGGCGACGTCACGGCCCGCTTCGAGGCCGAGTACGACCAGCGGCTGACCCAGAAACTCATCCTCCAGCCGCGGATCGAGTTCGACCTCGCCGCCCAGGACATCCCGGAGCTCGGCATCGGCTCGGGCCTCTCCACTGCCGAGCTCGGCCTTCGCCTCCGCTACGAGATCGTGCCCGAGATCGCTCCCTATGTCGGCGTCGCTTACGAGCGCGCCTTCGGGAACACCGCCGACTTCCGGCGCGCGGCCGGCGACCGGGCCGGAGGCTTGAACTTCCTGGTGGGAGTGAGGGCATGGTTCTGACCCGCCTGGCGGCGCTGATCGTGCTCTGGGTGGCCGCCCTCGCCCTCGGCGTGTCGCCGGCCGGCGCTCACAAGAAGGAGAGGCATGCTCCCCCGGCGGCGGCCCAGCAGGGGTCGGTTCCGGGGACTGCAGTGGCGACAGACGCTCCCATGGCCGGGCACGACATGAGCAGCATGATGGAGAAGATGGAAGAGGACCGCGCCGGAATGTCGACGCTGGAGCGGTTCGGCGACTGGCTGGGCCGGCTGCATCCGATCGTCATCCACTTCCCGCTCGCGTTCTTCCCGGCCGCCTTGTTCACCGCGATTGTCGGCCGAAGGAGACCCGCCTTTGCCGCGCCGGTCCAGTTTCTGGTCGTGGCGGGCGGGATCATCGCTCCGATCGCAATGGTGCTCGGCTGGCTCACGGGCGGCTTGACCCTGACGGACACGGACCCGTTGCTTCGAGTCCACCGCTGGCTCGGGACCGCCATTGGCCTATCCGGGTTCGCACTGGCGATATGGGCCTGGAAGCGGCCCGAGGACGACCGCAGCGCGGGAATGATCGCCGCGCTCGGGGGCATCACGGCCGCGATAATCGTCCAAGGATGGTTCGGCGGCGCGCTCGTCCACGGCATCGATCACATGGACTGGTGAAATCTGAATTTGAGTTGAGAAGGAGAAAGCGATGAAGACCATATCAAAGCTGGGACTGGGCGTTGCCCTGCTGGCGCTGACCGCCGGCTGCGGGAGTGAGGCCCCGTCCCACGACAATCATGCCGCAGCGAATGAGCAGAACATCGTCGACAACGGCATGATCGTGGATCCGGAAATCCCGAATGCGGCTGCCCAAGCGAACGTCGCCGCCGCGCCCGAGCCGAAGGTCGAACCCGCGGCCGCCAACGAGCCGGGAGCGGTGAAGATCGCGCCGGTGCTCCCGGCGCCTCCGAAGGCCCCACCCAAGGCGAAGGCCGACGCGCCGAAGGCAAAGGCCGAGGTCCCGAAGGCGGTGCCGAAGGCTGAGCCGTCTCCCCCGGCGAAAGCGGAATGCTTGCCTGAGCACCGGGCGGCAGGCCACTGCTGATGTTCCAGTGAAGGGCGGTCCGGGGCCGGAGAGGCGGCCCCGGGCTGCGCTGTGTAGGCGGGCAGGAGCTTCAGGTTGGCGATATCGGCATCATTGCTGGCGAGACGGACTCATAAGTGGCTGGGGCTCTTTGTCGGGCTACAGGCGCTGATCTGGACCCTGACCGGCCTCTACATGACGGTCGTCCACATCGACATCATCCACGGCGACCACTTCGTCCGACACGCCGCGACCCGCCCGATCGATCCGGCAAGGCTGATCGACCCGCTCGCGGCGGCGCGATCGGTGCTCGGGGCGGACGGCGTTCGGCTCCACTGGCTGCTCGACCGGCCGACCTACATCGTCTCGAGGAAGGGAGGAGCTTCGCTGGTCGACGCGACCACAGGCGAGCGGCTGCCGCCGCCGTCGGCGGCGCAGATCCGCCGGCTTGCCGATCACTGGTTCACTGGGGACGAGCGGCTGGTCCGGGTCGCGCTCATCGACAAGATCCCCGGCGAGATCAGGTCCAGGAAGCCGCCTTTGTGGCGGGCAGACTTCGACGGCTGGAACAAGCCGACCCTCTATTTTTCGCCCCAGACGGGGGAGTTGGTGTCGCGCCGGCACGAGCTATGGCGGATCTTCGACTTCGCCTGGATGCTCCACATCATGGATTATGAGACCCGCGACAACGTGAACAACCCGCTGCTTCGGGTATTCACCTGGGCGGCCGCCCTGCTGGCGCTCTCCGGCGCCTGGCTGCTCGTCTACAGCTTCCCCCGCCGCCAGCGCAGGAAGGCGCGGTCATGAGCCTTTCAGCGCCTCTCCTGCGCCGAATCCACAAGTGGATCGGCCTCATTCTCGGGCTTCAGTTCGTGATCTGGGCAGTAAGCGGCGCCACGATGGCGCTCCTCGACATGGAGGCTGTCGCAGGGGGCAAGGCACGCCCTGTGGCGGTCGCGCCGCCGCTGCCGGCGAACGTCTCTGCCTGGCCTCAGGTGCAGCGATCCCTCGCTGAGCAGCCGGTCCAGGCCTTGGCGGTCCGCCCGCTCCTTGATGCGCAAGTGATAGAGGTGACGACACCCAAGGGCGTCCGCCTATTCAACGCCGGGAATGGCCTTCCGATCGTGATCAACGGCGCTCTGGCCATGAAAGTGGCTCAGGCAAGCTATCCAGGTGCCGGCAAGGTAGAGCGCGTTGGGCGGCTGGCAGAACTGGAGCTCGCCGTGCGCGAGCACAAGCTGCCCATCTGGCGGGTAGATTTCGCGGACGGCGCGAACAGCAGCTTCTACGTCTCAGGTGAAACCGGCAAGCTGCTCGAGCGCCGTAACGACACCTGGCGGATCTGGGACTTCGCGTGGATGCTTCACAACATGGACTATGTGAACCGCACGAGTTTCAACCACCCCCTGATCGTGACGCTCGCCCTCGGAATAATCTGGCTGGCGATCTCGGGCTTCTGGCTCTTGTTCAGGACGAAGTGGAGGCCGGATCTGCGCCGGTTGGGGCGCCTGAGACGGGATCGCATGGCCGACCAGTGAATCGAGCTGCCGTTCAGCGCTGGAGCTGGTCGCTTGAGCCTAATGTCTGGATCTAGTCATTGCGGGCCCGGGTCGCTGGTGACACAGAGCGCGCCGCCATCTGCCGGCCCTTCAAGTCGTACGGGGGGCGGCCTATTCTTTGGAGAGGGCGCATGACCACGCCGGCCGCAATGCGGGAACGGGCTTCGAACATTCGAGTGGCCGCGCGTGGATTCACGGACGAGGTTT
The DNA here is from genome assembly GCA_036386845.1 of Allosphingosinicella sp. GTDB lineage: Bacteria > Pseudomonadota > Alphaproteobacteria > Sphingomonadales > Sphingomonadaceae > Allosphingosinicella. Next base: position 23,432 of record DASVUW010000348.1, read on the forward strand.
CCCGCACGCTGCTCGAGCTGGCCGAAGGGCTTGAGACTGAAGCCCAGAGGCTCGAGGCAGAGAAGGCTGCGGGCGCTGACGGGCAAGCCGCCGCCGGCTAGACGCCTGCGAGATGGACGATACCCCGCGCCTCACGGAGATTCACTCAACCCGCTCCGCCACGTTGCTTCCACCCCCGAAGCTTAACTCCAGCGTCATTGCCCTGGCTGTCGGCGAAGATACGCTCAGGCTCATCTGGCTATCGGGCGAGAAGAGTGTCGTAGCGGTCGCAGGGAGCAGGTCACGGCCGATATGGCCGTCTCTGGCCCAGTAAAGGCCGCCATCGGGCTTGAGCGAAACGGTGAAACGCTCGGAGGGAAAGTCCTTGAGGCGATATTTGCCGACAAATCGTAGAGATATTTTTTCCGTAAGGGGGATCGCGGCCTGGACGGGGAATGGTTTCTGGCCTGGCCAGGCATATGCCCGGGCGATCGAACGCATCATCTCCTGGACCAGCCAGCCTCCCTCGTCGGCATTCGTCATGATTGCTGCACCCTGACAGGTGTCGGGATACATGATGAACATGGACTGGTAGCCGGTGGTGTGCCCGGTATGGCTGAATCGACGCGGCTCGCTAGGCTTGCCGAGGTCGACGCCCAGGCCCCAGTCGCCAAGCCCCCTCGTGATCATGTGTGCAGCTGCCTCACGGCCGAGCAAGGGGTTGCTCTCGCCTCGAACCGCCCGGGCCAGAGCGACTGCGAATGCCGCGAGATCGCGTGGAGTGGTCCACAGGCCCGCCGCCGCCATTTCCGGATAGATGAGCCAGTTGTCCGGCAGCGGTGTCCCATCCGGTCCTACGCCGGCTGCGGCGTGCCTCGCCCGGCCAGGATCCATGGGTTGCTGGAAGCTGCTGTTCGTCATCCCCGTCGGCTTAAGCACCAGTCGCTGCATCAGCTGCGGGAAGGCCCGCTTGGTGGTGCCCATCATTAGCGCCTGCGCCACGACGTAGCCGCCACCGGAATACTTCCACTGGGCTCCGGGGGCCACCTCGATCCGGATGGCCCCTGTATTGGCGGGAGCAAGGCCGTTCAGTGTCTGCTCGAGTATCGGCAAGGGCGCGCCGGGCGCGTACCCCTTCATGCCCGCCACGCCGATGCCTGCGCTATGTCCGAGCAATCCGCGCAGGGTCACTGGCTGATCGCTCACCTGAGACTGTTTTGAATCGGCCCAGCTGTGCAGCTGAGGCCTCACGTCGGAATCGAGGCCGAGTTTCCCCCGCTCAACCAGCTTCAGTGCGCCCACTGCAGTCACTGTCTTGCTGATCGATCCAGCCTGGAAGAGAGTGTCGGGAACTACGGGAGGCCCATTCACCGCGGTTCTGCCAAATCCCCTTACGTCGACGATCCGGCAATTTTCTATGACCGCGACACTGATGCCGGGGACACGATAATGGGCCATTCTCTCTTTGAGCGTGAATCGCTCGGGGGCCCCGGGGACCGAGATGCTCCGGATCAGGCCCAGCTCTATGGGCTTGGGTGAGGCGGCGGGCGCTGCCAGGGCCGGCCCGCCATGCAGCAAGGAGATCCAGGCCGCCATGGCGACAGGGGGTCTCATTCGCATGTCCGTCCGTCCTCTCTCATGCGATGAATCCTCTCGGAGTCGTGCACCTCCACGGTAAGATGGCACAAGGCTGAAAGGTGCAGGAGGCGTGCCTTGTATTCGCCCGAGGTACAGGGCCGCTCGGTCAGCACCGAAAGAATGGCTGCATGATGGCCAGGCCCGACCCGCCAGACATGAAGATCGAGAACGCGATCGCCGTCCTTTTCTACTGCGGCGCGCACCTGACCGCTGAGGTCCGCCCTGGAAGCATCCAGCAGAACCGCGCCTGAGTCCTTCATCAGGCCGATGGACCAGCGGCCGATCACGATCGCGCCGACTAATCCGACTGCCGGATCGAGCCACGTCCATCCGTAGAAGGCGCCGGCGAGCAATGCGGCGATGGCGAGAACCGACGTCAGGGCGTCGGCCAGGACGTGGAGGTAGGCGCCGCGCAGATTGTGGTCGTGGTGATGGTGCGAGGCACCGTGCTCGTGACTGTGTTCCGTAGGGTGGAGCAGCCAGGCGCTGACGAGGTTCACCAAGAGGCCGGCAATGGCTACCGCCGTGGCCTCGGAATAGTCGACGGCCGTAGGCGCGGCCAATCGCTCGAGGCTCTCCCAGCCGATAAGCAGCGCAACGGTCGCTAAGATGACGGCACTCGCGAAGGCGGCGAGGTCGCCGACCTTCCCGGTTCCGAACGCGAAGCGCGGATTGTTCGCGTTCCGCCTGGCGTAGGCATAGGCTGCTCCGGCGAGGGTAAGCGCGCCGGCGTGGGTCGCCATGTGCAGCCCGTCGGCGAGGAGCGCCATTGAGCCGAAGGCGAGGCCGGCGCCCACCTCCGCGACCATGGCGACGAGGGTGACCCCGACGACGATCCAGGTGCGCCGTTCGTGGCCTTGGGCATTCTGGCCTAGAAAGACGTGGTCGTGGTGCCAGGGGCCCGCTGAGTGCGAGTGCATTGGCGATGCTCCTTGGGAGGGCGTTTCATGTGTCGGGCGAGGGCCGGCGCTGGGCCACCGGCCCTCTCGAACCGGTCAGGCCGGCTCGCGTTCGACCTTGTAGCCGGCATCCTCGATCGCGGTGGCGATCGCTGCAGCGTCGGCTCCCGACTCGATGTCGACCAGCTTGGTCTCGAGGTCGATCTCGACCTTGGCGTCCGGATCGACCCTGTGGACCGCATTCGTCACGGCCCGGGTGCATGGACCGCAGCTCATTCCTCGAACGGTAAGTTGCAACATGTTCGTACTCCAATTCAGGTTGCGAGAACGATCATGTCGGATTTGACACAGTGTAAGGGTCAAGAGGGCGACGAAAAAGTTTTGTGAGTGGGCAGATTCCACCTCACGATTTGGCCCCTTGACCCTCTCATGATGTCAAGCACCAGATGTGCTGTCGACTCATTGCGAGGAGACGCAAAATGGACTTGGCAACACTGGAACGAGGGACTTCGGGCGAGGCGGGTAACACACTCGAGATCCCGATCGAGGGCATGACCTGCGCCTCGTGCGTGGGCCGAGTGGAGAAGGCTATAAGCGCTGTTCCAGGGGTGAGCGGTGTTTCGGTCAATCTCGCGACGGAGAGGGCCTCGGTGAGCTTCGGCGGCGGCCGCGCCGACGCCGGCGCGGTCGCTGAGGCGATATTCAAGGCTGGCTATGTGCCAGGCCGCCAGACGACCAAGCTTTCGATTGAAGGGATGACCTGCGCTTCCTGCGTCGGCCGGGTTGAGAAGGCGCTTGGTGCCGTTCCCGGAGTGCAGAAGGCGCAAGTGAATCTCGCGACCGAAACGGCGCAGATCGAGGCGATTGCGACCGTGAGGCCCGCGGATCTCATCGCCGCCGTCGAAAAGGCTGGCTATTCGTCCAGCCTGCGGCTGCCGTCGGCTGCCGCCAGGTCCGGGGAAGAGGAGGCGAAGCGCGACGCCGCGAGTAGCCGCGACCTCTATCACGTTCTCATCGCCGCGGCCCTTTCGATACCGCTGGTCGCGCCGATGCTGCTCTCTCCGTTCGGCATTGAGCTCGCCATCCCGGGCTGGCTGCAGCTGCTGCTCGCCACTCCGGTCCAGTTCTGGCTGGGCGCACGCTTTTATCGGGCCGGGTGGAAAGCGGCGCGGGCCGGAGCCGGCAATATGGACCTGCTCGTCGCGATCGGCACGTCGGCGGCGTACGGCATGAGCATCTATCAGCTGCTTCAGCCGGCGCACCATGGGGCGATGCAGCATTATTATTTCGAGGCTTCGGCGATGGTCGTCACGCTCGTCCTTCTGGGCAAGTGGCTGGAAGGCCGCGCCAAGCGGCAGACGGGCGCGGCGATCAGGGCTCTGATGGCGCTTCGGCCGGAGCGGGCCCGCCTGGTGAAGAACGGCGCCGAAACCGAGGTTCCGGTCGAGCAGGTTGGGGTCGGCGATCTGGTGCGCGTCCGGCCGGGGGAACGCATCCCGGTCGACGGTGAGCTCATCGAGGGCATGACCAGCGTCGATGAGTCCATGCTTACCGGCGAGAGTCTGCCCGTTCGCAAAGGCGTCGGCGACAAGCTCACCGGTGGCTCCATCAACGGCGAAGGCCTGGTTCTGATCGAAACGACTGCGGTAGGCGCGGAAACGACGCTGGCCCGGATCGTCCGCTTGGTGGAGAATGCCCAGGGCGCCAAGGCTCCGATCCAGCGTCTGGTCGACAAGGTCAGCGCGGTGTTCGTTCCCGTCGTCCTCGGCATCGCGGCGTTGACCTTCGCGGGCTGGCTGGTCGCGGGCGCAGGTGTCGAGGTGGCGATCCTCAACGCGGTGGCGGTGATGGTGATCGCCTGCCCCTGCGCCTTGGGCCTGGCCACGCCGACCGCGATCATGGCCGGTACCGGGGTCGCTGCCCGAGCCGGAGTGCTGATCAAGGATGCGGAGGCGCTGGAGACGGCGCACCGCATCGATACCGTGGCCTTCGACAAGACCGGCACTCTGACCGAGGGTAAGCCGTCGCTCATCGGCCTGGTGCCGACCGAGGGCATCGATGCTGGACGGCTTCTTCAGATCGCGGCCGGTCTCCAGAGCGGAAGCGAGCATCCGCTCGCCAAGGCGGTCATGGCGGCCGCGGCGGCCCAGGACGTTCGCCCGCTTCAAGTCCGGGACATGCAGGCTCTGCCGGGCCGCGGAGTTTCTGCCACTTTTGAGGACTGGCGGCTGGTTCTGGGTAGCTCCCGTCTGATGGAGGAGGAGGGTATCGACGTCTCCTCGCTGGCGGAGGCGGCGGACGCGTTCGAAAAGCAGGGCCGTTCCGTGTCGTGGATCGCCGAACTGATGCCGAGTGCCGGGCTCCTCGGCCTGGTTGCCTTCGGTGACGAGGTAAAGGTAGCAAGCAAGGAGGCGGTCGAGGCGCTCCATCGCCGGGGTATCCGCACCGTCATGCTGACCGGCGACAATCTCGGCAGCGCCAATGTGGCGGCCACGACGCTCGGCATCGACCATGTCGTCGCCAATGTCCTTCCCGAAGGGAAGGCTGAGGCAGTGGCCGCCCTGAAGGACGGTGGTCGCACGGTTGCGATGGTGGGAGATGGGGTGAACGATGCGCCGGCGCTGGCCGCGGCCGACGTTGGTATCGCGATGTCGACCGGGACCGACGTGGCGATGCATGCGGCTGGGATCACGCTGATGAGGGGCGATCCGCGTCTGGTCGCCGACGCCATCGACATCTCCCGCCGTACCTATTCGAAGATCCGGCAGGGACTGTTCTGGGCGTTTATCTATAACGTCGTTGGAGTGCCCCTAGCGGCGCTGGGATATCTCAGCCCCGTGCTCGCGGGAGGCGCGATGGCGCTCTCGAGCGTGAGCGTGGTGGCCAATGCGCTCATGCTTCGGCGCTGGCGCCCTTCGGCAGCTTGAATGCGGATTCGTGGACGCCCGCAAACGGTCGGGCGGCCATCGATCGCACCTGCCTAGAAAGTGACTGGCGGCGAATTCCTCGCGCGTGGTGCCGGTGGTCCCGCTGGTGGTGATCACGCCTTTGATCCGGGTGTTGGTGTAGCCGGCTTCGCCGTGGGCCAGCACCCGCTCGCCGAGCTTGGAGCCGAGCCGCGCGAGATCTCCACCTCTCGCCCCGTGCTGCAGGGTCCGGCATGAACTCGCGTTTTCTTGGCGGCCATCTGGAACGGTTTTCAGAGTGGCTCGCAGCGAGTGGCGACGTCTGCGGCGCTTGTGTTTCTCCTGCGGAAATGGCTTATTCGCCGGGCCTGCCGTTCGCGGCGGGCCGAGGCGTGGAAACCTCGCAACTAGGAGTCGGCAGTCGGCACCCGGTTCGAAGGTCCCTTGATGGACCTGCGACCGGATGGCGGCCGCGTATGTCCAAGGCTTCGGCCTAAAGGCGTCCGCGCCTGTCTAGTTGCAGGTTTCCAACATCCGGTTCTCGGGCCGGCATCGCCTCGATCCAGAGGCGATGCCGCCGGCTTTTCGCCGTTCGGCGATGAAGGGGACCGTGATGAAGATGAGATTTGCAGGGCTGGCTCTGCTGGCGGGTGTCTACGGGGCGCCGATTGTTCCAGACCAGGCGGCGGCGAAGCCGCAATTGTACGAGCCTTCGGTGCTGGCGATCGCCGGAATCCGGGTCGGCATGACATCGGCGCAGGTGTCCTCGACATTGAAGGCGGCGGGATATGTTCGCGATCACTTGGTGACGAACAAGTCCTGGGAGGAGAAGATCGTGCGGGAGCTCGCCAGCACGCGCGGGGTCCCGCTGACCAGGGCCTTTCGGGAGGTCGCCTGGCACGAGACCTGGCGCAAGCGCGAGGAGCGGGTTGAGGTCTACTACCGGCCGATGCCATCTGGTCCGTTCGTGAGCGGCGTCGACTATGGGATGGGCAATGCCGCCATGAGCGAAGAGGCGTTCCGGGCGGCGGCGCGCGCTCGCTATGGCGTCCAGTCGGCGGGCGGTTCGTTGGAGATGATCTACTGCAGTGTCGGTGAGGCGATCTGCAGTGTGCTGGATTTCCAGAATCCCAAGCAGCTGCCTTACATCATCGTCCGTCCCATCGGCGGCGCCGAACGCTCGATTGATCTCCGCTCGGGCGCTAGGGCGCAGAAGGACTATGACGCGGCCTTCAAGGCCGAGTTGGCGAGGCGGGTGCCGGCAATGAAGCGCCCGACCTTCTGATCCCGGGGAGCCTAAGTGGCGGCCTTGGCCAATTCGGCGGAAATCGCGGCGCTTCGCGCGGAGACGACATCCTTGTTGGTCGCGCTCGATGAGATGGAGCTGTGCGAGGCTGCCGCTCTCCTTTCAATGGCTGTCGACGCCTTGGACCTCAGCGCGAATGATCTGCGCGGAGACACCTGTCCGCGAGCCGATCAGTGAGGATACCCCTGCCACCACTTGGTGGGGGACGGGACCGGAGCATGGACAACACAGGGGCTCCGGTCCCCGACTGAATTGCGTAGACAGGCCCATTTAGTGCGCCTGACGACGGCCCCGGGCGCAATCGCGGGTCATCAGACGTTACACCTTGGACATTTCCGCAGGCGCTCGGAGGCACGCAGTCCGAAGCATCACATGCCATGACGCGTGCACATTGCTGGTGTAGGCTACCCGCATAGATTCATATTTGGAAAACTGGGTAGAATGGGCGTCGCCGACGACATCAAAAAGAACTCAAAGGATGCCTTTGGCTCCCAGTGGGCGACGCGGGACGGCCTTGTCGTTCCCGACGCGAGTGACCTGAAGCTGTCCAACGATGCAGTTCGTTTTGAAACGGCCACCGTCCTGTACGCCGATCTCGACGGATCGACAGGCCTTGTCGAGGACCATCGCTGGGATTTCGCTGGAGAGGTTTATAAGGCATTCCTCTACGCCGCCTCGCGGCTTATCCGGTATCATGGGGGGTCGATCGTGTCCTACGACGGCGATCGGGTGATGGGGATATTCATCTCGGACAGTCAGCGTAACAGCGCCGTCGCGTGCGCCTTGGAAATCAATTACGCTGTCAGGAACATAGTCCAAGCTGAGCTTAAGCAAATCTGGAAAACAGATTTTGAGATCCGGCATGTCGTAGGGATCGACACATCTGAAATTCGTGCGGCAAGAACCGGTGTGCGTGGTGACAACGATCTTGTCTGGATTGGGAACGCCGCCAACCTAGCCGCGAAGTTGACCGCGCTCAGCTCCGACAATCCTACCTGGATTACGAAACGGATCTACGACTATCTCCAGAATGACCAAAAGCTTGGCTCCGCCGGGGAAAACATCTGGCGGGAGTGGCTCTGGAACGAGCACGACAACCAGACCATATATTCGTCGAGCTACTGGAGAGAGCTGGCTTGAGCACGATGATCGACCGCTTCAAAGGCGACCCAGGCCGCAGCAACCTGATGGACGCGGTGATGCAGCAGGCGATCGCCGGCGGCAATCGCGATTTGGCAACCGAGCTTGCGGACCGGCTCGAGCTTATTGAGGTCGCCGAGGGTGAAGCTCTCATCACTCAAGGTGCCGACGATAACGACCTGTTCCTCATAATAGCGGGAGCATTTAGCATCATCGTGAACGGGCGCGGCGTGGCAGTGCGCGGCAGGGGGGATCACGTCGGTGAGATGGCTCTGATCGAGCCCACCCAGCTTCGGTCGGCAAGCGTCGTCGCGATGCAAGCCTCTATCGTAGGTAAGCTCTCATATGCTGACGTAACCGACTTGGCCGGGCGCCATCCCGAGATCTATCGAGCCTTGGCCAAGGCGCTCGCGCGACGCCTGCTCGAGCGGAACAAGCTCGTCGGGCAACACCGCGAAGAGATCCGCGTCTTCATCATATCGTCCGCTGAAGCGCTCCCCGTCGCCCGCATCATTCAAAATGCGCTCGCCCATGATTTCCTCGTGACCCTGTGGACCGACGGTGTGTTCAGGGCCACAAGCTATGCACTCGAGTCACTCGAAAGCGCGGTCGACGAGTCCGACTTCGCGATTGCCGTAGCTCATAGCGATGACCTGACACTTTTCCGTGGCGCTGATTGGCCGACTCCCCGTGACAACGTCGTCTTCGAACTCGGACTTTTCATGGGGAGGCTCGGTCGGAAACGAGCAATCCTGATGGAGCCGCGTGAGGACAAGGTAAAGCTGCCCAGCGACCTCAGCGGCATCACCACGATCCCATACAGTTACCAACCGGGGAAAGATGCGGCTGCGCGGATGGCGCCCGCCTGCAATCTCCTTCGCGATCACATCAACGAGTGGGGCGCATTCAACGGCTAGATCCCTTCCTAGCCAACAGCCCCATGTTCTGCTAAAGTTCCGGTCCATCATTCGGTCGCAGCCTCTCGGTGATTCGCGATCAACAGAGAGGCTGCAAAATGGCATGGAGTGAAGATCGCGCCAGGAAGCGCATCCGGGGTTTCATGGATAGCGTTCCTCAGGGGAACATTAAGGTCGAGGACTTTCGGACCTTCCTCACCGAAACGCGAATGCAAAAGGGCTTCGCGGTCGAAGCGTCGGTCCAGGCTGCGCTGGTAGACATTCCCCGCAATCGGGCGATCACCACCGATGCGGTTCACGTTTATGCCAACCTCATTGCCTTCAATGACGTCCTGACAGAGGCGGGACGGGAAACTGAGGCGAGCCACGGACGTGCGCTGGAATTTCTGCATGCGCACTATGGGGGCTGCGATGCGCTTATCGACGAGTTCGAGATGCAGCGGGTCGATTTTCATGGATCCAGGTTGCACGCGGTAGTGCTGGCTCCGGATGGAGCGGAGAACGAAGGTGAGCGCGTCCGTGTCGCTGTGGCCTTCGCGGCGGCCTTTCGCGAAATGGTTGAGCGTCTTGGCCGCGATCATCCCAACTTCAAGACGGAGGTTTGCATCGGTATCGACAGCGGTCCCGCTGTCGCGATCGATTCAGGTCGGCGAGGCGAGCGTGAACCCCTCTTCATCGGCAGTCCTGCCAACCATGCCGCAAAGCTGGCCAATGGTGATCACGAAAGCCTGAATCTCAGTCCTCGGGCCGCTGCCGCCCTTGGCCAAAATGCTGACCCGCTGACCAAAAGCCTCATTCTCACCGAGGATGTCGGACGCCGGTATCTTGGCGACGAGGTGACCACGGCCAGCGTCCAGCGGAGCGGCACCGCCAGGCTCGAGAAGGCCTACGCCTCGATCGTGGAGAGTCTCGATGAGCGGGCAAGCTCAGGCTCCAGTGAGGCGGTGTTCAGGTTCCACCACAAGGAACCGCCGCTGAAGGATCTGGTCTATGCCGACCATCCTCCCAGCAACGCCGTCCGCATGGACCTCGCGTCGATCTTTGCCGACGTCGACAATTTCACCCCTTATATCGACAGGGCGATCGCTACTGGACAGATCGCGGAGGCGGTAGCCAACCTTCACGTGATTCGCGCAGAAATGGGTGCTGTCCTGCGTGACGATTTCGGGGGCCGAAAGGTCCGCTATATCGGTGACTGCATCCATGGGCTGCTCGCCGAAGGCGACAGGATTAAAACGGATCCCATCGCGACGATGAAGAAAGCAGTCGGCGCGGCCGCCGCGTTGCGTTCGTCCTTCGAGCTCTGCCAAGAAATGCTCCCGGGAGTGGAAGGCCTCGGTCTCGCTATCGGGATCGACTACGGGACCACTCCCATCTGCCGGCTCGGTTTACGGGGGGCGGCCAGCGTTCGCGCAGCGGCGAGCCGGGCAACGTGCGTTTCCGAGGCAGAGCAGAGGCGATGCAGCGGCACTGAAACCGCTCTGGGAGAGAGCGGGTACAAGGCGTCACCGGCGAGCATTCGCGAAGCCTTCTCCACCGACCGCGTGATCCAAAATCTGGACGCCGATACAGCGGAGGTGCTGCTGGGCACCATGCAGTCTCCCTACATCGCCAGCGGGGCAGAGCCAGATCCTATGCGCGCCCATGAGCCGGAAGCGGCTGCTCCCATGCGTGCCCATGACCGAAGTTGAGATCTGCTACTCGTTACCTGGCTGATGCCGCTCCAGTCTGGTTTTCAGTCGATGCGGTCGATAGCCAATCGCTGACCGGACGTGCCCGCGCACCTAAGACGCCTTGGGTCGCAAACGGCCTGCGCCTTCGCATATTCGGGCACCCCAAGCCGAGGGTGGGCGAGGAAGTGCCGGGGACCGACCTGCCGGCTCGATGCCCGGAACGTCATATCCAGGGGGACAAAACCTTCTGTCTTGGGCTTAGATATATCGACGTTCGTTCGCCAGGAGACGCCGCGCAATGGTGGGAGCAGTTACGTCAGTTCTTGACCTGCCAGGCGGTTGCTGAACGTACACGGATCTGGCCGCCGGGGCATGCGCTCGACCACGGCGAGGCGGGAGAGCATCACGAACGAGCCTTGGCCTTGGCCGCCGAGGCAGGCATGGAAGAAGAATATGCTGCGGCGCGGCTGAATGAAGAGAGCTGGCTGACGGATCCCAAGCTTCGCCTGTTCGACAAGAAGGGGAAGCCAATCAACAGCCGGTCCGTCTGCCCGCGCGGTTGTCGGCGCCGCGCCCGGGGGCGCTTAGTTCCGATCCTCAGGAAGGACTGCGCGAGGCGTAAGCTAGTCGTCGACCTTGCGTTCACGGAACGACTGCGGCGCAAAGCGTTGGCGGAATACTGGCAGCATGTTTTCAAAGAGGGAACGCGCTGCTGCAGAACCATGCGTTCATGTCCACTTGGGGAGCATGAAGACAAGTCGAAAATTGCGGGAGGAGACATTCAATGAAGGAGATCGACGTGATTCAGCGTCAGCTGGATCGAGTGCTTAACTTTTTTCCGCGTGTCGAAGCTCGCATCAACGGGCTGTTTGGGGTGAACACGCTGATGTTCGCCCTCACCGCCCTAAACGTCTCCGTGGCGGACCTCAGGTTGTGGTACGTGACCGTGCCGGGGGCGGCCGTCCTTGCAGGATTGGTGACCTCCTACGCATTCCTATTCAAAGCGAACTTCCCTGAGGAGAGGGGCGGCGAAGGCAGCCTTATCTACTTCAAGCGGATTCGCGAGCGGACCGAAGCTACTTATCTTTCAGAGCTCCTTGCCTGCAGCGATGAGGAGTTCCGCAAGGACCTCATTGGACAAATCTGGCGCAATTCAGATATCCTGTGTTTGAAGTTCGGTTGGGTCAAAAAGGCTATTATAGCGACCGCCCTGTCGCTGGTGCCATTCATCATTTTCCTGGCGACGACGGCGGCCATTCATGACCGGATCCCAGTCTTCAAAGGGTAATGAGTCTGGCAGCAGACTGCCACTCGCGCGGCGGCGCGGAGCATCTTCTGGGGGTGTGCCTCTGAGCCGTGCAACTTTCCGGCTTGAAGAGAAGGTTGTGGTGAGGGCGGTGTGTCGGAGGCAGCGGACAGGGTCACTACACGTTTTTGGGAACTGGACCTGTCGCTAGCCGGCAAGGTGCAGACGCCAGCGAAGCGGCCGGCCAAGCGCAAAAGGCAGGCGATCGCGCGTTTCGCCGGGCGTGAAGGGACGATTGAGCGCTTCGCGGTGCGCCAGACCATTCCCTATTGTGGATATGAGGTCGAGTGTCCTCCGAGCCAGGCGCAGTATGGCGCCGTCTGCGACTTCTTCGCCGAGGTGTGCGAGACGCGATATCAGGCCAATACGCTGCTCAGCGCGAGGGATTATGCTGAGGTCGTTGCAAAAGGCTTCCCCTTCACCGCCGCGCGGAGGCGCTTGATTTGGGTTTGCGCGACGGCGTTCATCCTTTCGGACCGAGAACTTAGATCGCTAGTGCGCTCTTGGAGCATCGCTTGCTGGTCGAGGGGTTCGTCGGGGGTGTCAGGCGGCATCGTTCATCACAAGCCGTACCGGCGGGTCGCGAAGTTTGCGGCCGGGCTGGTGGACGACATGCGAGGAGAAGGAGCGGAGATTTTCGGCTGACGAATTGGCTGTGCTGGCAGCTCGACGCGTGAGGTGGCCTGCAGCGGCGCACGGCGCTATCGGCTCGGGCCTTTGTCCCGCTGGCGCGCTGCCAGCGCGAGCTCATAGGCAAGGTCGGCCCGATATTCGTCCACTTTCTCGCGCATGGCCGTGAGCAAAGACTCCTTGTCCTGAGGAGCGTTCGGCAGAAGCGCCTTAAAACCGGGATCCGTGAGTTGGAAGGTGGTCGGGGAGAGACGGTCGAGAAGGTGGTCGGTGCTGAGGTGCCTCTTCCGCTCGTCCATGGCGGTGAGGATATCCTCGATGGAACGGTCGCGGCGGTCGAGGAAGAACCACAGGTCGTAGAGATCGCGACTGGTCTTGCGGTCGAGGACGAGAGAACTTTTCAGGGCGAAGACGCTGTCGGGATCGAGGATCTTGATCTGCTCGAGCTGAAGAGGGTGGGCCCGATCGTAGACGTCGAGTTGCGCTTGGCTGAAGGGAGCGAAGAAGGTTACCTTCACCCTTCCGATCTGCCAGTCCTGCTGCGTTTCATTGAGGTCGAAACCGTCGTTTTCGGCGTCGAGGAGTGCGGCTTGGTCCGTGATGAGCTTGGGCTGGATGTCTCTAGCGAGGCTCTTGAGGAGCTTCTCGATCTGACGTTGCGGCAGTCTGCCTTGAGTCCAGGCGAGATCGAGGTCCTCGCTCTCTCGGTGCTTCGTTTGGAGGGCAAGCGCGGTGCCACCGATCAGCGTGAAGCCCTGGGCCTCTTCGAGCGTCAGGAGCCGTCGGAAGAGCTCTGCTGTGCTTTCAGGCAGGGCGTCGAAGTGCAGCACGCTCGAGTCCTTTGAGAACTGGGTCCCAGATGCGGGCGAGATAGGTCCGGCGGAACACCGGCAGGTCGGGTTCCAGCCTCGCTTTGACGTCGACGACGGCATCGAGGCCGTAGCTGAGGATTGTTTGCGTGAGATCGTGGGTGGTGGGCCGCTCGAGCACCATGGCTATGATCGTCATTGGATCATCGAGAGATGGGTTGGACCAGGCGCGATTGATCTCCAGAGCGGGTGCGGCCGGCTCTGGTGTGGATCTTCTGGTACTGGGACCGCGCGTCTGCCGCATGTCTGAGCCGTATTCCAATATCCGCAGCTAGTATATGCATTGCCAGTTGCACGGACAATCTAAGGCAGTCTGCGCGGGGGCTTCGACGCAGTCACGCACCTTGCCTGAGCATAGCATGGCGTTGGGTCAGCCAAACATCGTGCCATTCACGATCGCACTGATTGCGTGGCCTCGGAAAGATCGCGGCAGCGTCCATTTGCCGTAGCGGGATCGGACGGTCTCCCCGGGAGCGTAGCGTCCGGGAAGCAGCCGCTCCAGTCCGGGGATCGAGCCTAGGACGACGCTGCGGCGCCGGCTCGTCGTGACTTGTGTGAGCTCCTGGCGGAGCGGTGTCGCTCTTAGGGCTAGATTTTTCATCGGACGAACCTTTCGTCGCCCTCCCCTCCCCTTTTATATTTTTCTCAGGCCCCCTTCGGGCCGGCAGATCGCTCAGCCGGCGGAGAGGAAACGATCGACGGCTTCAGCGGCTTGGGACTCGGCCCGGTAGATGATCGACCGGCTCTGGCGTTCCGAGCTAACCAGGCCGGCTCGGGCGAGGATGCCCATGTGGGTCGACATGGTGTTTTGCGGAACCTTGAGCCGGGTGGCTATTTCCCCGGAGGACAGGCCGTCGGGTTTTTGCGCCAGGAGGCGGAAGGCGGAGAAGCGGGTCTCCTGGGCGAGGGCGGCAAACATCGCAATGGCGGTCTTCTCGTCCACCCATCCACGATAGTGGATGGGTGAGGCTGCGCATACAAAATTCTGTTCCAAAAAACGCTATCCACATATCCAGAAGTATTGAATAATCAGAAGACGGCGGCTATATCCGGTGCGCCTTGTCTCCTGTCGATGTGCGGGAGGCCCTCATGGGAGGATTGCATGGACCTCGTCGCTGCTGCCGATTCTGTCTCCTTTTCACCGGTATTCCCACTGCAGCCGCTGGCTGCGTGCCCCATATTGTCTGACCTCTTCGATCCCCTGGAAGCTGACGACCGTGGCGACGCCCCGGTTCTCACGACGGAGCGCCGGCTTCGCCGGCTCGCGATCGTTGCAGCGGACACGGGCGCGCGTTTCGCGCGCGAGCGGATCGACCACGATCCGATGGCCTGGCTTCTTGCGCCTCGGGCGCTCTTCGGCGGCCGCCGGCCGCTCGAAGCCTGTCAGGATCGTACCGGCTTTCTGAGAGCCGCGCTTCTGCACGGCCTCTCCCTCGGCCTGGATGCGGATCCCGGGGAGGTGGATGCTCTTGCTGATGACGGCGACGTCGGCGCTTCGGCACCCGAGGCTGGAGGGCCCGGCGCTCCTCTCCCGTTCAATTTACGCTTCTTCGCCTGCTCGATAGAGGAGCTCGACTGTCTCGCCGGTGGCGGCGTGTTGTGGCTCATGACCGCCCCGGACGATAATGCGGCCCGCGCGAGGCTCCGCAGGCGCTATGGACATCCCGCCGACCGGGCGGTGATACGGGAGGTGCCCAGGACGTCAGACGGCGTCGCGCCCGGCGACGATTTCCTTTCGCGGCTTCTCGTCGTCCTCCTGGGGGTCGCCGGCGACGCCGCCGAGAGGGTGGAGTTCCGCCTCGAGATCGGGCGCTTCGCGTGAACCTGGACGACCTGGTCCCGATTCCGGTGCCGGCCACGAGCCTAGCGAGCGCCCTCGCCTCTCACGGCGATTACCGCATCGCGCGGCGAATTCAGCCGATGGTGCGAGGCGCTGATGGATTCGAGCGCACCGACGAGCTTTCGGTGTGCGTGCTAGACTGCGAGACGACTGGCACGGACCACGAGACGGACAGGATAATCGAGCTGGCCCTCCAGAGGGTCTATGTCTCGACTGACGGGCGGATCGTACTGACGGGCAAGCCGCGGAGCTGGCTCGAGGACCCTGGCGTCCCCATCTCGCCGGAGATCACTCGGATCACCGGTCTGACCGACGACGACGTCGAGGGACAGGCTATTGCCGAGGGCGAGGCCAGGTGCATCATCTCCTCGGCCGACGTGGTTCTGAGCCACAATGCGGGTTTCGATCGCCCTTTCGTCGAGAAGCGTCTCGGCCTCCCGGGCCTGGCGTGGGCATGCAGCCTCAACGACATGGACTGGAGAGAAGCGGGCTTCGAGGGCCGATCGCTCTGTCAGTTGCTCTGGCAGTGCGGGTGGTTCTACGAAGCGCATCGCGCCTCCAGCGATGTGAACGCTCTCCTTCATCTGCTCGACCACGCTCTTCGCTCGGGTACGACGGTGATGAAGGAGGTGCTTGAGCGCGCCAGGCGGCCGAGTTGGATGATCGAGGCGGTTGGAGCGCCCTTCTCGGCCCGCGGAGCCTTGAAGGCGAGGAGCTATCGTTGGGACCCGGCGGCGCGGTTCTGGTGGAGGGAGGTGTCGGAAGAGGTTCTCCAAGACGAGCTCTCTTGGGTTGCGTCTCAAGTCTACGGAGGGATCGACACGCCTCCACATCGCCTGGTCACCTGGTGCGAGCGTTACGGTGCGCGCTCGTGATCGCCGCTGTCCGGCGCCATTTGAGCGCGCCTCTGCCGCTGCTGGATTGTTACCTTGGACGGTACTGGAAGGCCCGCTGCGAGGCAGCGGCGTCTGACCTCGTCAATGACTTCACGTTCCTCGGCGGCCGCGCCCAGATCGGCGACTGTCTCTTGAATGAGAGCTTCCACCTCCCGAGGAAGCCTGCGGCCGGTTCGAGATCGGGTGGGGCCCCGCGCCCCGGGAAACTGTGCCGGGTCTCTGGTCCGCCGCCAGGCGCTGACCAAGTTCTGGAACATCGTCAGGCGGACTCCGACCTGCGCCATCGCACGAGTGCGGTCCTCGGCCGTCGGGTTCGCGAGCCTCAGGTAGCCATCGATAATTTCGATCCGTCGCCGCACCTCCGCCCGCCGGCTTTGCGGAACCGACGACCAGTCGAGATCGCCGAGCGGCTGTGGCTCTGGGAAATTGATGGTGGACGCTGGGTTTGGTCCTGCCTTCCACGCACGGGCGCCGGGCAAATCTCCAGGTTTCTGGCTCCCGAGCCAGGCTTTCAGCAGGAGATAGAACATGGGTCGGGAGACGCCGAGATCGTCGCGTGCTTTCTTCCGATCGTGCTTCGTCGGATTCGGGAGCGAGAGGAACCGCTCGAGGATCTCGATGCGTCGCCGCACTTCGGGCCGGCGGTCGGGAGGCACACCGGTCCAGTCGAAATCTTCCACTCTTTCCTCCGCAAAGGCTCACTGGCCTTCGCGGGATCAATCTTCCTCTTCGACCTCGAAGAGCTGTTTCAGAACGGCGGCAAATTCCTCTTCGCCATCGTGCGTCAGTCTCGGGTCGTCGTCGAGCCTTCGCTCCGCGACACCGTATCGTTGCGCGTCGACGGCATGCTCGAGCAGATATTCGAGCTCCTCGTCGGACAACCGCGGCCAGTCCGCAGCGGGTCCTGTCCGCCGAACGGGTTCCGGCGCGCGCCGCAGGCGTTCGAAGCCCGGCCAGAGGACGCTGTCGCTGAAGCGCCTGGTGTGCCGGCGCAACGCGAACTCGAACTTGATTCCAAGAGCCCCGCACCTTTTCCGAAGGCTGCCTTCCTCCTCCGGCGGCAAGTCACTGGCCATGCTCAATATCTGCGGCAAGTGCCAAGGGCCAACACCGTGATAAAAGCCCTCCAAGGTCCTGACGGCATTTCTGCCGAGGCTTCTCAAATCGGGGCGCTGGGTTGCCCCGAGGAGGAAGCCCGTCCTCCAGTCGATCAGCAGCCGCGCCGACGCCGGAACCATATGGCCGTCGGGCGACAAGATCGCGGCCTCGAAATACTGGTCTATCAGGACCAGCCTTTCGCCTGCCCGGTAGGTGGCTACCTCGGGCCCGGGTGCATCGATTGGCTCTGCATAGGTTGGAGAAGGCAAAGCTCGCCGCGCGTCCTCCAAGAGGCTGCGCACTGTCATTCTCGCTGGGGGTTTGTGGCCGAGGCGCTCGCAGATCGCGGCGATTCGACGGGATACGCTGGGCTCGGCGATATACGGATGCTCGGCGAGTGCCTTCTCTATGACCCGCCGCGCGATCTTGTGAGCGGGGAGCGTGGAGCGGGGCGGCGGCTTTCGACCGAGGTAGGGCACAACCACGGACAGGCTGCGCTGGCGCCGCCACGCCCGCATGAGCGCCTGGAGGCGCGGCAGGCTTATCCCGAGTGCCGCGGCCGCTGCTTCCTGCTCCGCGCGCGTCGGCGCAGTGGCCCGGGTAGTCAGCTCCTGCAGAGCCTTCACGCGGGCGACGGCGAGCATGCGCTTCTCCCGAGGGAGAGCCAAAAACGCCTCGATGTCGATCGCGCGGGCCGTCAGCCACACCCGGTTGAGGTCGTCAGCGTCAGGGGCGTGGCGTGGCGGGTCGTCCTTCACTCCGGTCAACTGCCCCAAATCAGGGGGTGATGTCGAACTCTTGCATTGGTGGGTCGATCTCCACATATGTGGATTGTGATGAGCTAGACATAAGGCGGTGCAGATGCCTCGAGGAAAGGTTCGGTGGTCGGAAGAAGAGATCGCGCGCCGCTATGCGCAGGGGCGCGGACAGGGTGACCTCGCCGATTACCATCCATGGTTGGATTTCTATGATCTCTCGTCGACTGGCTTGGCCGCCAGGCTTCCCTCGGCGAAGACTGGCCGACTGCATCACCTCATGTCGGGGATCGAGATCGGCGCCTTCCTTGAGCTCATCCACTCGCCGGGCGTGATCGATATCCAGGAGCAGTATGCTCTCGACCGCGAGGACACCCGGGCCATCGCTGCCGAGCTGGGCATCCGGCATCCCGTTTATCCGGGCACGAAGGTGGACGTCGTCATGACGACGGACCTGGTGGTCTTGCGGCTCGAGGGCGACGTGGTTCGGCGCTACGCCCGCGCCGTGAAGCCGGCCTCGAAGCTCGAGGATCTGCGTATCCTCGAGAAGCTGGAGATCGAGCGCCGCTTCTGGGCCCTGCGTGACGAGGACTGGGCGATCATTACCGATCAGGAGCAGTCGCAGCGGCGGCGTGCCTCACTTGAGTGGATGCACGCGAAGGAGGTTCTTCACGAGGAGTCCGAGCCGGATCATTGGACCACTCGCATCGCGGCATTTGTCGCGGCTGTCCGGTCGGCCCGCCAAGGCGCGACCTTCGAGGACCTCGAGCGCGCGCTACTTGCTCGCGGGTTATTCCAGCCCGACGAGATGGTCACTGTTATTCGACATCTCTGCGGGACCGGCCGGATGCAGTCCGATCCCGACCAGGGCTTTGACATAACCTGGCCGGTCACGCGGATGCCGCTCGTCGAGCTCAGTCGCTGGGCGGAAGCCGCCTGATGGCCGACGCCGATCCCCTTCTCCTTCCCGGCGATGTGATCCGCTTCGATGACGATCCGCCGCGGGATTATCGAATTGTATGGGTGGACCCGGCGGTGGAGCAGGTCGTCCTGTTCGACCTTGCTCAGAAGCGGACGGTCTTCAGCCTCTATGGTTTTGCCGATCTTGCCGACCATCTACGGGACGGATCGGCTTCAAGGCTGCTGGAGCACGGCTACGACGCCGAGGAGGCGGAACACGCCATCACCAAGGCTCGTCGCGAGCGTCGCGAGCATCTGATGGCGACGATCCGTCCCTTGTTGGAGATTCAGCCCGAGTTGTTCGACGATCGCAAGCGGGGCTCGGCGATCGCGCAGATCGCGGCTGCGGGTGGGCCGGATGCCAAGACCATCCATTCGGCCCTGCATCGGTACTTCGCCGGAGGCATGGTTCCCAACGCGATCATGCCCCGCTTCGAGGGATGCGGCGGCCCTGGCAAGGCCAAGCGGCGCGGGGCGGCCAAACTGGGGCGGAAGCGCAAACACGGCCGCCATCCCGGCACCAATGTGACTCCTTGGCTGGAGCGGATTTTCGAGCACGGGATAAGGCTGTACTACGCGCAAAATGGCCGCATCGCCTTCACGAAGGCACGCGCGCTCATGCTGAAGAAGTTCTGCATGAGCACGCGGGTGGATCCGGTGACCAGGCGCATCGTTCATACGGCTGAACCTCTCTACTCGGACGAGGGTTTCCCGACGGTGCGCCAGATCCGCTATTGGTTCGAGGCCCACGCAGATATTTTTGAGTTTCGCCGCCAGCGAATTGGGCGGAAGAAATATGATCGTAATCTGCGCGGAGTGCTCGGCAAGGCGCGCGCCACAACGTTCGGGCCCGGGTCACGCTACGAGATCGATGCGACGATTGCCAACGTGTACATCGTCTCGAGCATCGAGGACGGCGTCGTCATTGGCCGGCCGGTCATCTATATCGTCGTCGACGTCTTCTCGAAAATGGTGGTCGGCGTTTACGTGGGCCTGGAGGGCCCGTCCTGGCTCGGTGCCATGATGGCTCTGGTCAATGTGGTCACGCCCAAGATCGAGTTTTGCGCCAAGTACGGCGTGGTCATCGATGAGGCCGACTGGCCCTGCCACTTTCTGCCGGAGAAGATCCTGGGCGACCGCGGAGAGATCGCTGCTCGTGCGATCGAGAACCTGCAGTCGCGGCACCATATGACGGTTGAGAATGCGGAGTCGCACCGGCCCGACTGGAAGGGGACGGTGGAAAAGCGGTTCGACCTCGTCGATACTGAATTCAGGCCTTTCGCGACGGGTTACGTTGATCCCGATTTCGGAGAGCGCGGCGTCAAGGATCCGCGCCTGGAAGCGGCCTGGACACTCGAAGATTTCACGGCCGCGCTCATCATGATCATCCTGTATTTCAACAATCACGTGAAGCTCGATGGGTATCCGCGCGACGGGCAGATGATCCGCGAGGGCGTGCGGGCAGTGCCGGCAGAGCTGTGGGAGTGGGGTATCGCGAGGCGCCAGGGTGGGCTCCGGCGCGCATCGATCGAGGACGTCCAGTTCTCGGTGATGCCGGAGGCCGTAGCCAGTGTCCGCCGCGACGGCATCTATTTTCGAGGCCTATATTATTCTTGCTCCAAGGCTGAGGGGGAACGCTGGTTCGACCGAGCGCGGCAGCAGGGGATCTTCAAGAAGCGGATATCGTTCGACCCGCGCCGCGTGCGGTACATCTACCTGCACGATCCCGGCGAGCCTTGTGGATACATCGTCTGCGAGCTTCTGGATTGGAATGCGGATATCGCCGACGCATCCTTTGCGGAAGTGATCGAGGCTCGGCGGCGCGACAAGTCGCACACGGCTGATCGATCTGTTTCGCGCTCGGAAGCCGAGGCGGATCTCGCTGCCTTTCTCGAGGGGTGCGACCTCAGGGCGAGGAACCGGGTCGCAGGGTATGACCGGCGGCCGTGTGATCTCGAGGACATCCGGGGTGCGCGGGGCCGCGAGCGGGATGAGATCCGGCGGAGGGAAGCCTTCGACCTGGGAGGCGCCGCTACTGATCAGCCGCCGGCGTCAAACGTTCATCCCCTGCGCGGAGCCGCGGCTGCCGATGAAGACGACGGCGCGGAGCCGACGCTTTCGCAGGTGTTGGGGAAGGGAAAGACGCCGTGAGCGAAAACTTCTACACCTCCGAGTTGCCCCGGCCGGCCGCCGCGGCGGACATGTATGCGAAGCTTGCCGTCCCCCCATTGTTCGACGAGTCTGAGCGTCTGCTTGAGCCGAGCTTGCGTCGTGTCTGCGTCATGCGCCTGAACCGCTACTTGAAGCCGGGGGTGCGTCATTTGAAGCTCGCCGAGGGGTTCCTCCATTTCCTGATCGAGGGCTATGACGGACGAGGTCGTGTTCGTGCGGACCACGAGGCACGCATTCGGGCCTTTGCCGCGGAACGTGCCGCCGGTACGCTTCTCGATGTCGATGTCGGGTCTCAGAGCGCGCGGCCGCGAGCGCTCATGACGTCCAAACCGATTGGGACGAAGAACACCGCGGGCAGCGCGGTGCTGCTTGGGATGGCCGGCATGGGGAAGTCCCTGACCGTCGAGGAGATACTGAACCACGTTCCCGAGGTCGTCGAGCATACCTCGCCGCTGACGCTCAGGCAGGTTGTCTGGATGAAGCTGGACTGTCCGCACAAAGGATCCGTGCGAGCGCTGTGCAGAGACTTCTTCCACGAGATGGATCGCATCCTTGGCGAGCGGCGCTACGTGCGGACTTATGCGGGCAGCCGCGCGACGGAGGAGAGCATGATGAGCGACATGGCTCTTCTGGCCAATCTTCATGCTCTCGGGGTGCTGGTCATCGACGAGATCCAGCATCTTGCCCTTACCCGCAGCGATGCGGAGACCCTGCTGGCTTTCCTGGTTACCCTTATCAACAAAATCGGCGTGCCCGTAATGTTGGTCGGGACCAACGATGCCTCGGACATCATGAGTCGCACGCTCCGGCTGGGTCGGCGCTCGACGGGTATCGGATCCGACACGTGGGAGCGTTATTCGGCGGATGACGACGAATGGATCGCCTTCATCGAGGATTTGTGGGGGTATCAGTGGACCAACGTCCATACTGATCTCGACGCGGACGGCGAGCTGATGCGCGCGCTCTATGACGAGACGCAGGGTATCGTCGATCTCGCCGTCAAGTTGTTCATGCTGGCGCAGATGCGTGCGATCCGCCGTGGCGAGGCGCTCGGCGGCGAGGAGCGGATCACCCCTACCCTGCTCCGTCGCGTAGCCCGTGAGGAGTTCGCTATCGTGCGGCCTCTGATCGAGGCGCTTCGCTCGGGAGACCGGCGGCGCATCGCCCGTTACGGCGACATGTCGCCGCTGCGGGACCACTTCACCAGGATCCTGCAGGCGGAGACGGGAAAGACTGATTTGGAGTTGCCGAAGTCCCGCCCTGGATGTCGAGGAACGCAGGTCGAAGCGGAGGAGGCAAACGACAAGCCCGGGAATGCTCTCTTTAGGGAGGTGTTCCGCCAGCTGGGCGCCGCTGAGGACGTAGGCCGGGAGATTTTGAACGAGGCACGCTCACAGGATCCGGATGCCGACGTCTGGGCGCTGCTGGAGCTGGTCCGGGCTCGGCTGGGGCCCCGGCCGCCTGCTAAGCCCAGGGCCAGTCGCAAGGGCCGGACGCTTGGGGCACCCGGTGACTACGAGGAGGGGGATCTGCGCCGCGTCGTTGCCGCTGGGGCGGCAGATGGATTGTCTCCTTACCGCTCCCTTGCTGACGCTGGGATAACCGGTCCGGGGGCCTTGTTCAGGGCGTCGTGATGACGATCGGCTATGTCCCGTCGGAGATGCCGGACGAGCTTCTCTACAGCTTGCTTGCACGGCTCCGCCGCCATCGCGGAGTCCAGGCCGATGCGGAACCGATGCGCGACCTGTTCGGCCGAAGGCACGCGATTGCTTCTATCGACCTGCCCGCGGGCCTTGGCGGCCTGGCGGGGAGATTGCCGCTGGAACGTGGCCTCGACGTTCAGTCCATCGTCGATCGGTTGACGCTTTTCCCGTTCTTTACGGCATTCCAGGACTCTGCGGTTCGCAGTGAGGTGCGGGCGGCGATGGCGGTATCGACCGCGGGCATTCACGTCCGTTTGGGAATCGCCGCCTTCCGGATTGCGCCGGTCCGGGAGCTGCGTTTCTGTCTGGAGTGCTTCCGATCGATGCAGGCGTCGGCTGGCGAGCGCTGGTGGAAGCGGTCGCATCAGCTGCCGGGTGTCCTGGTTTGCCCTGAGCACGGCACGGTCTTGCGCCGGAGCGGGATCGTGTCGGACGGTCGCCGCCGGCACGGTTTCGTCGCGGCCGACGAGGTGGTGGAAGCAGAGTCTGCTCCCGCCGTCTGCCGGCTGGTCGGCGATCACCAGGCCCAGCGTCTTCGCGAGCTGGCGGTGGCTGCCTTCAATTTGCTCGAGCGGCCGCCGGCGGCCGCGAGTCCGTTGAACATCGCCGCCGTTTACCGGGACCGGCTTGCCGAGGTCGGGCTCATGCGATCGGCCTGCAAGGTTGATCAGGCGGGGCTCGAGGTTGCACTGACGGGCCATTGGGGTGAGGTGCTCTCGATAGTTCCTGGTCTTGTGTCGGCTAGCCGCCTGCGCGGTGACTGGCTGGCGTCTCTGGTCCGGCGCCGGCCGCGCGCGGCTCACCCGATCTGCCACCTGCTCCTTTCGCTGTTGCTGGAATCGCGTGCGAAGGTGGTGGGGCCGTTCGGTCGAGGTCCTTGGGACTGCCGCAATCCGCTTTCTGGCCACTTCGGGAGGCCAGTCATCGAGCGGGTTTCCGTCCGCCGGGACGGCAACACGAGATACGGGGATTTCAGATGTGATTGCGGCTATGTGTACACCCGCGCAATCGGTCCCGGCGGCAAGCTCGGCTTGCCTCGTTATCGATCGTTCGGGCCGCTCCTGCCGTCGGAGATAAGGCGGGCTGTGGCTGCGGGGGAAGGGTTGCGGGCGACGTCGAAGCGGGTGGGCCTCGATCCCAAGACCTTGGTGCGCGAAGCTCGCATGTCCGGAATTGAGATTCCCTGGTCGCTGAGGCCCTCCGGCACGGTCCCTGCGCCGCGGGTTTCCGGGTTGGTTGGCTCCTGCGGTTGGACTCATCGCGCTAAGAGGCGCGTCGGCGCTCAGCGGATTGACTGGAGCTGGACCGATCGACGGCTGGCTAAGGCCGTCAGTCGCGAGGCATTGAACGTATTGCAGGCCGAGGTCCCGACGCGGGTCACCTTTGCGGAACTTGAGCGTCGTGTGGCATCGAATGGCTGGATCGCGAAGCGAAGGAGGAAACTGCCACTGACTGTTGCTGCCATAGCGGCTGAAACAGAGGATACAGACACTTTCCGGCACCGCCGCTTGCGGCATGTGGTTACGAGCTGGCCTGGCGGCCACCCCGATGTCGCTGCAGCCGTGCTTCGGCGAGCCGGTTTGCGCAGCGACTGGTTGCCGGCGGTCGAGGCTGAGATACGGAAGGTACGGGAGGCTGAGACCCTGATTCCCGGACGTCGAAGAGCGTCGTAGCCGTTGTAGTCGGTCAAGAGCGGCTGAAACGGCGCCGGTTTGCGGGGTGATTTCGATCGGGCAGGAATCGACTCTTTGGCCCTCCCCGATGTAGTTGTGATCTCGGCGCGTTGTCGTCCAGCGGGGTCACGTGCTTCCTTACTTCCCCGAGATCTATGATGACGAGCTCCTCTACAGCGTCCTAGCCCGCGCGATGCATCACCTGGGCGCACCGCCCTATTGTTCGTTCTCCCAATATGCGTTCGGGCGTCCTGACGTTCGGGCCATTTACGATCTGCCCAGTCATCTGGCGCCGCTAACGTCAGGACTGCCGCATGGACCGGACCTGCTGGAAAGGCTCATCCATCGGCATACGCTTTTTCCTTACGATGTGGCCTTTGTTGATCCCGAGGTTCGGGGACGCGTAGCCAGCGCAATGAGGGATCGCGGGAAGCGCCCGGCTCATGCGCTTGGCAAACCTGGCCTTAGAAACGGCTCGATCGATGCTCTTCGTTTCTGTGCGGATTGCCTTTCCGAGTGGGAGGCCTCGGGGGTCGAGCCGTATTGGCGGCGCGTTCACCAGCTCCCGAGCGCCCTCGTTTGTGTGCATCACGGTTCGGTTCTGCGGACCAGTGAAGCGATCGCCAGTATGCATGGGCGCACTATGTGGGTGCGGGTCGACAGCTCGAGTTGTCCCTCGGACGCTCCTCCGGTGGTGGACGTCGACGATGATGCAATATTGTCGCGTTTGCGGCGGTTAGCCAGGGACAGCTGGGACCTTCTCAGGGGAGCGGCGTCGGTTGAGAATTTCGATCGGAAGGGGTATTCTTCGCGCCTGAGGGACGCTGGATTTGTGCGGGGTCGTGTCGCGCGCTTGGACCTCCGGAGCGTTCGGACAGCTGTCCGCGATTACTGGGGCGGCTGCCTGGATTTTTGGCCAGGGTTAAAGGACCTGGATGCCGGACGGGACACTTGGGTAGATAAGCTCGTGCGCTCGCCCGGGCACAAGCCACCTCTCAACCATCTGCTGTTCAGAGGGTGGCTGGACTCGCTGCCGCCGACTGAGCAAGCTGGGCCGCCATTCGGCGAAGGGCCTTGGCTCTGTGCCAACCCGCTCGCGGCTCATTACGGCGAGCCGGTCGTAACTCAGTTCGATCTGTGTCGGCGTTTCCATGGGGGCAAGGTGGCTGGAAGGTTCACCTGTGCCTGCGGCTTCGTCTATATCCGACGGCGGATCGCCGATGGAATTGTGTCCGAGCCACGCTTCGAAGAGTACGGGCCGCTCGCGCCACAGATGATACGAAAATGCAATGCGGAGGGTTGGAGCATTAACGCGATGGCGCGCCGCTTGAAGGTTTCTCGTAATGCCGTCTCGAACATCGCTGCCAAGAATGGCATCGACCTTTCGCATCGCCGCCGAAAGCGTGAGGGCGAATGAGCAAACCAACGACTGAGGTGGACGAAAGCGGAAATGTATTTTGTCACGCCACCGGCGCGGTCCCCTACCACGAGCTGGATCGTGCGCGATTTCGACGGAAAAGTTTCCATCTAAAGGCCCAAAATTGGAGGCCCCGCCTTCGAACGCCTCAGGGGAAAACTTTATTGGGACTGCTCAGACCGATCAGTTCCGCGCCGGAGCGAAATCGGCCATCTGGCCGGCCAGCGCCCGCTGGAAGGCGGGCCGGGACTCGCAGCGCGCGAGATAGGCCGCGAGGCCAGCTTCACCCACCAGTTCGGTATGGCGCAGGATTCTGAGCACCGTCGCCATCATCAGGTCGCCGGCGGTGAAGCGGGGCCCGTCGATGAAGGGTCCGTCGCCAAGCGCCGCCGCCAGTTCGGCCAGGCGTTTCCTCGCGCCCGCCTCCGCTTCCGGACGCCTGAGCCTGGCCCATTCCTGGTCCGCCGCGAACAGGTCGATCCCGGCCAGGTTGGCGATCGGCGGCTCGATCGTGTTGAGGGCTGCGAAAAGCCATTCGATCGCCCGGGCTCGAGCGGCGGGGTCGCCCGGGAGTAGATTCTCGCTTCGCTCCGCGATCCGAAGCACGATCGCGCCCGAGTCGAACAGCTTCAGGCCGTTCTCCTCATAGGCCGGCACCTGGCCGAACGGCTGCCAGGCCCGATAGTCGGCGCCGTCCTTCTCCCCGTCGGCGAGCAGCTTGACCTCGTAGCGGAGCCCCGCCTCCTCGAGCGCCCATCGCACCCTGAGGTC
>DASVUW010000349.1:0-4635 GCA_036386845.1 Allosphingosinicella sp.
CCGAGCTCGTCATCCCCTGGTGAAGGAAGCGCGCCTCCGGCCCGACATGCTCGGCGACGCTGGTCAAAAAGGCGATGACGTCGTGCTTCACCTCCGCCTCGATCGTGTCGATCCGCTCGACGTCGAAGCCGCCCTTCGCCCACACCGCCTCCGCCGCCTCGCGCGGAACGATCCCGAGCTCGGCCATCGCATCGAGCGCATGCGCCTCGATCTCGAACCAGATTCGGAAGCGGGCTTCGGGCGCCCAGATGCTGCTCATCTGCGGCCGCGAGTAGCGGGGGATCATCGACGTTCCTAACCTGCGTTGAGGAGAGCGGCGCCTAGCAAAGTCGTGCCGTTGCTTCAATGAGACGAGGCGCACGGAACGACTGTCGTCGCCGCTTCGTTTTTCGCGTGAGCCTTCAGAGTCTTACTGCCCAAGGCCCGTGTCTCTTCAGTCGACATGATGAAACGAGAGAGGAAAAATTCCGATGCTTAAATCCCTATTGATGGGCGGCGCCATGCTGCTCGCCATCCCCGCTCTGGCCCAGACGACGGGCGGCACCGGCAGCGGCGGCACCGGCACGACCACCACCGATCATACGATGCACGGCAGTCAGGGTAGCGGGACCGCGACCACCGGAAGCCAGGTCAATGGCGGGGCGACGAGTTCGTCCCAGGGCATGGGCACCGGAACCACGGGCACCGGAACCTCCGGTACTGGCATGGGCACCGGCACCTCCGGGACCGGCATGGGCACCGACACCGGCATGGGCACCGGCAGTGGCTCCGGCATGGGCACCGGCATGTCCGGTACCGGCATGGGCACCGGGACCGGCGCCATGGGGACCGGCGGTGCGCGCAGCTATCCGCCCTGTACCCGCACCCGTACCGACAGCTGCACCCAGCGCGGCCGGCGGTAATATTTCTGCCTCCCCGTCGACAGACGGGGAGGGGGACCCCGCGTAGCGGGGTGGAGGGGTAGCTGGCGCAGGGCTGTGCCCTTTACCCCTCCACCACCCTTTCGGGTGGTCCCCCTCCCCATGCTCGCGCATGGGGAGGCAAATCCTAAATCAGCCCCAGCGATCTCATGCTGGCGCATGTCCTCGCCCCAACGATGACGTGGTCGTGCACCGCGATTCCCAGAGTCCGCCCAGCCTCCACGATCTCGCGGGTGAGCCGAATATCCTGCTGGCTCGGCTGTGGGTCGCCGCTCGGATGGTTGTGGACGAGGATCACCGCGGTGGCGTGATATTCGAGGGCCCGGCGAATGACCTCGCGCACATAGACCGCGGCCTCGTCGACTGAGCCTTCGGACATGGGTTCGTTGCGGATCAGCATGTTGCGCGCATTGAGGTAGAGGATGCGCACCCGCTCGATGGCCAGTGCGCCCATGTCGGCGCGAAGATAATCGAGCAGGGCCTGCCAGCTTCCGAGCACGGGCTGGTCCATGACTTTCGATTCGAGAAGCCGAAGCGCGGCCGCCTGGGCGATCTTGACCGCCGCGGCCGCCCCCTCGCTGACGTCGCCTACCCGCATGATCGCCTCGGCGTCCGCGGAAAGGAGCCGGCCGAAGCCGCCGAAATCGTGGATCAGCTTTTTGGCCAGGGGCTTGGTGTCCCGGCGGGGCAAGGCGAGCGCAAGCAGATATTCAATAAGCTCATGCTCCAGGAGGGCCTCCGGCCCGCCCTCGAACAGGCGTCTCCTCAGCCGGGCGCGGTGCCCCCGGCCGTCGAGAGACTCGTCGGCCATCAGCAAGGATTAAGCTTGGAACGCCTTTTAGGCAAACCGCTTTGCGGCCGCTCCCGCGAAAGGTACGGAGGCGCAATGGAAGCGGCCTGACGAAAGGTTGGACTAGCCGGTGGACGAGGAGGCCGTAGACGAGGAGGTGGTGGAGACGCCGCGGCGGCGCCCGGTGAAACGGCTGATCGCGCTCGTCTTGCTCGGGCTCGTCCTGCTCGCGCTCCTCGTCGCTTGGATCCAGCGCCGGCCGATCGCATCGGACTTCATCGACCGGGAGCTCGCCCGCCGCGACGTGCGGGCCAGCTACGAGGTGAAAGGCATCGGCTTTCGAACCCAGCGCCTCGAAAATTTGGTGATCGGCGACCCGCGCAATCCCGACCTTACGGCGCGCCGCGTCGAGGTCGAGCTGAGCTGGGGCGGCCTGAGCCGGCCCAGGGTGACCTTGATCACAGCCCGCGGAGTCCGGCTGAATGCCCGGCTGGGCAAGGACGGCAGGATAAGCTTCGGCGAGATCGACCGGCTCCTTCCGCCCCCGACCGGCCTTCCGTTCCGGTTCCCGGACCAGAAGGTCGACATCGCCGACACGAGCATCCGCTTCGACACGCCCGCGGGCCGGGCGGGAATCGCGCTCGAGGGCAAAGGCAATCTCGCCGACGGCTTCCGCGGCCGAATGGCGGCGGCGGCGCACTCGCTCCGGCTCGGCAGTTGCCGGCTGGACTCGGTCAAGGGGCTCTGGACGGTCGGGATCGCCAAACTGAGGCCGAGCTTTCGCGGCCCCGTCCAGGCCGCCCGCCTCGACTGCGGCGTCAGCCTCGCGATCACCGGAATCGGCCTCGACCTGGACGCCGCCCTGGCCCCGGGCCTCGACAGCTGGAAGGGGACCAGCGCGGTCCGCGCGACCCGGCTTGGGGCCGGGTCGAGCCTGCTGACCGGGCTGGACGGCCGGCTCGGCCTCGACGGCGACAAACGGATGACCCGCGGCGGCCTCGATCTGGCCTCCGGCGCCGCCAGGGTCGGAGGAATCGCCGCCTCGCGAACGGCGATCGACGGCCGTTACGGCCTTTCGCTGACCGATGGCGGCTTCACATTGCTCGGCAGCGCCATCGCGCGCGGGGCCTCGGCCCGGCCCGCGGTCGCGGGCGCCGTCGCCGCGCTTGGGTCGGCGGGCGGCACTCCGCTCGAGCCGGTCGGAGATGCGCTCGCTGCCGCTTTGTCCCAGGCGGCGGGCAATTTCGACGCCGACGCCGAACTTCGACTGGTGAACGGCCGCGGTTACGGGGGGGTCCGCTTCGAGACGCTTAGCGCGGCCTCGCGCAGCGGCGCCCGGGTACGGCTAGGGGGCGGGCAGGGCCTTACCTATTACTGGCCGAGCGGCCTCACCCGGCTCGACGGGGCCCTGGCGGTGTCGGGCGGCGGCTTCCCCGCGGTCCGGCTCAGCCTGAACCAGAGGCGCCCGGGCGCCGCGATAAGCGGGAACGGCCGGATCCAGCCGATGCGGGTGGGTACGTCCAGGCTAGCGCTGGGCGAGATGAGCTTCACCGCGGCGGCCGGCGGCGAGATCCGGGTCGCGACCGTCGCGACGATCGACGGGCCGCTCGACAATGGCTGGGTGCGCGGCCTGGTGCTTCCGATCGCCGGCCGGATCGACGGCCGCGGCGGCTTCGCCTTCGGGACGGGTTGCACGCCGGCCCGGTTCGAGGCGCTTCAGGTCGGCACCCTCAGCCTCGGCCGGACCCTGCTTCCGCTCTGCCCGACGGGCCGGGCGCTCGTCTGGAAGGCCCCCGGCGGCCGGGTCGCGGGCGGCGCGGAGCTTCGCGCCCCACGCTTCGCCGGAAGGCTCGGCGCGTCGCCATTGACCGTCGCCGGGAGCCGGCTTCGTTTCGGCCTCGCCGGACCGAACTTCACGGCCTCCGGTCTGGAGGTCCGGCTCGCCGCTAACCGCTTCGACGTCGGATCGCTCACCGGCGATTTCGGCAAGGCCGGGGTCGCCGGCCGCTTCGCAGGCCTGTCGGGCAAGCTCGGCAACATCCCGCTGCTGATGAGCCAGGGCGGCGGCACCTGGCGGATGAGGGGAACCGACCTTTCCATGGCCGGGGAGATTCGGATCGCCGACGAGGTCGACCCGCCCCGCTTCTTCCCGCTCGTCAGCCGCGACTTCCGGCTGAACCTCGCCGCCAACCGGATCAGGGCCGGCGGCTGGCTCGACGATCCGGAGACGGGCACGCGAATCGTGCGCGCCGATATCGGCCACGATCTCGCCACCGGCCATGGCCGTGCCGATCTCGACGTCCCCGGCATCCGCTTCGGCAAAGATTACCAGCCCGAGCAGCTGACTCGTCTCACCACCGGCGTGGTCGCTCTGGTCAATGGAATCCTCCAGGGCCGCGGCGAAATCAGCTGGGATCCAACCGGCTCTCGGTCCGGCGGGACCTTCTCGACCGACGACATGGACCTCGCCGCCGCCTTCGGCCCGGTCGAGGGCCTCGCCACGAGCGTGCATTTCACCGACCTGCTCGGCCTCGCCACGGCCCCGGGGCAGGAAGCCAAGATCGACCTCGTCCGTGCCGGGATCGACGTGCTCGACGGCCGGCTCCGGTACCAGCTGCTTCCCGGCCTCCAGGTCAAAGTGGAGAGCGGACGCTGGCCATTCGCCGGCGGCCAGCTGATCCTCGAGGAGACATTGCTCGATTTCTCGAAGCCCTCCGCCAAGCGCCTGACCTTCCGGGTCGAGGGTCTCGACGCGGCGCTCTTCATCCAGAAGATGGAGTTCGCCAACATCACCGCCACCGGCACGTTCGACGGGGTCATCCCGATGGTCTTCGACGAAGGCGGCGGACGGATCGTCGGCGGCAGCCTCGTCGCGCGCGAGGAGGGTGGCACCATTTCCTATATCGGCGAGCTTTCCGACAAGGA
>DASVUW010000350.1:0-4398 GCA_036386845.1 Allosphingosinicella sp.
CCTGGTGGAGGGGTAACCGCCGCGGCCCAAGCGGTTCGCGCGGGAGGCTCATGGCCCGGCGCCAATTACGCCTCCACCACACTTCGTGTGGTCCCCCTCCCCACCGGCTCCGCCGGTGGGGAGGCAATTAGCGCGACCACCTCGCGAATATCGCCGTCGGAAGGAGCAGGCCGCGCGCTTCCTCGCGCACCGCCATGTCGCCGCATTCGACCCTTCCGCCCAGGTCGCCCAGGGCCTGGCGGACGAGCTCGCCGATCGCCAGCGCAGACATCCGGACGGCATAGACGGTGAGCACCAGGAACCGGCTCTCCCGGTCGAGCAGCCGGCGGCAGTCGGCGATCAGGCCGGGCAGGCCCTCCTCCAGCTTCCACACCTCGCCCTCCGGGCCGCGACCATATTTGGGCGGATCGAGGATGATCCCGTCGTAGCGGCGCCCCCGGCGCACTTCCCGCGCAGTGAACTTAGCCGCATCATCGACCAGCCAGCGGATCGGGCGGTCGGCCAGGCCCGAGAGCCGGGCATTGTCCTTGCCCGCCTCGACCGACTTCTTCGAGGCGTCGACATGGGTCAGCCGGGCGCCCGCCGCCGCCATCGCCAGGGTGCCGACTCCGGTATAGCCGAACAGGTTCAGGGCTTCCGAGCCGTCGCCGAGCCGCTCGCGCATCCACGCCCATTGCGGCGCCATGTCCGGGAAGAAGGCGAGGTGCCGGAACGGAGTCGCCTGGGCCCGGAACCGGACCTCCTCCCAGCCCAGCTCCCAGCCTTCGCGGGGAACGGGACGAGCGAAGCTCCAGCGGCCTCCGCCCTCCTCGTCCGAGCCCGGGACGAACTCCCCGTCCGAGTCCCATTCGGACGAGGCGGGAGCCCACATCGCCTGAGGCTCCGGACGGATGAAGCGGTAGCGGCCGTAGCGTTCGAGCTTCCGGCCGTGGCCGCTGTCGAGCAGGCCGTAATCCCCCCAGGGCTCTCCGACGAGGGTGGTCGTCGTCCCAGCGAAGGCTGGGACCCCAGCGAGAACAGTCTCGGAGCCTTTCACCCCCCGGGACCCCAGCCTTCGGGTTCCCATCGAAGTATTACTTCGATGGGGTCCCTCCTGGGGTGACGGCCTGCGGGCGCCGTCACGCCGCCCTCACCGCGGGAAAGCCGATCGTTGCCCGGGCGCGCGGGCCGGCGAGCATCTTCTCACCGGCGTGGCGGACCTGGTCGAGGGTCACAGCCTCGAGCTCGGCGATCACTTCGGCCGGCTCGACCAGGCGGCCGTAGACGGAGAGTTGGCGGGCAACATAATGGGCCTGGCCCCAGGGGCTCTCCATCGACATCAGAAGGCCGGCGCGGGACTGGGTGCGGACCCGGTCGACCTCGCGCTGGGTGAGGCTCTCCACCGTCTCGGCGACGATCTCCTCGATGAGCTGGGCCGCCGCCGCCGATTCGCGCCGCGCCGTCGCCGCGTAGACGTAGAAGAGGCCAGTATCGGCGTGCGGATGGAGTTGCGAATAGACCGAATAAGCGAGGCCGCGATCCTCGCGCACCTTCTGGAACAGGCGCGACGACATCCCGCCGCCGACGATGTCGGAGAACATGCGCGCGGCGAAATAATCCTCGTCGAGCTGCGCGGGGGCGGGGAAGCCCAGGGCGAAATGCGCCTGGTCGGGGGACGAGCGTCCGACCCGGGTGCCGCCGGTGAAATGCGCCGGCTCGGACGGGTCGATCGTCCCCGCCGGAAGGTCGGCGAGCCGCGCCTGTGCCATATCCACCAGGCGCTCATGCTCGACCTTGCCGGCGGCCACGAGGGCGACGCTGCCCGCGCGGTAGCGGCCGCGCCGCCAGTCGTGGAGGTCTTCGACGGTGATGGCCTCGATGCTCGACTCGTGGCCGAGGATGGAGCGGCCCAGCGGCTGGTCGTCATAGGCGGCCGACCACAGGTCGTCGAAGATGATGTCCGACGGCGTGTCGCGCGCCTCGCCGAGCTCCTGGAGAACGACATCCTTCTCGCGCTCGAGGTCGGCGTCGGCGAAATGGGGCTTGAGGATGAGGTCGGTGACCAGCTCCACGCCGAGCGGGACGTGCTCGGCGAGAACCGAGACCATGAAGCTGGTGGCATCGCGCTCGGTCGAGGCGTTGAGATCGCCTCCGACATCCTCGATCGCCTCGCTGATCTCGCGCGCCGAGCGGCCCCCGGCGCCCTTGAACACCATATGCTCGAACAGATGGGCGATTCCGTTGAGGCGCGCAGGCTCGTGGCGCGACCCGGCTTCCGCGTAGAGGCCGACGGCCGCCGTCTCCAAGGCGGGCATCTCGCGGCTGGCGACCTTGAGGCCGTTGGGAAGGATGGTGAGCTTCATTCCTCGGGGAGTTAGTGGTTCAGGCCGGTGGCGGCAACTTCCCCGTCATGCTGAACTTGTTTCGGCATCCAGCGGCGAGCCGCCTCGCGGGTGGAGGCCTGGACCCCTTCACGTCATTCCGGCGAAGGCCGGGATCCATGAACACGGACGGGCGGAATCTCAAACGGCGGTGTTCATGGATTCCGGCCTTCGCCGAATGACGGCCTCATCCGAGTTCAGGGTGACGGCGGGACCGGCGGGCGTCCTCGATCCCGCTTTCGCAGCGCCAGCAGGTATATCCCGGCCGCCGCCGTGGCGAAGAAGAACCACTGGAAGGCATAAGCGAGGCTGTTGTTGGGCGCTTCGGCGGCCGGCGCGGCGCTGGCCCCAAGGCCGGGAGCGGGCTTCTCGGCGACGATCATCGGCCGCGGCGGCGGGGACTTACCGGCGAGGCGATCGAACAGGCCGCCGGACCGGGGCTCGGCGACGATCCGCCCGGTCACTTCGCCGCCCTTCCAGTCGGGCTTCGCCTTTGGATCGGCGGAGACGCCCATCTCCGCGACGAAGCCGGGTCCTTCGGCGCCGGTCCGGCACTCCGCCATGAACCGGGTCCCGCCCCGGCCGGAAGCCGCCTTTCCGCCGGCCGTCCGCCAGTTCGTTACCTCGAGGCAGAAAGCGGTCGCGCGCCGGTAGAGCAAGGTCTCATCCGCTACGGCTCCCGGCGGGAGGGCCATGGCGGGAAGCGCAAAATTGCGCTCGAACTGGCGCTGCAAAGCTTTCTTCTCGCCGGCCCGGCCAAGCTGCCAGATGCCCAGAGCGATCATCGTCGCGACGGCCGCTGCGACGAGGATCGTCGGGATGAGCGGAAAGCGCATCAGCGTCTGCGCCGGGCGAAACGGTCGAAGGCGAAGGCATATCCGATCGCCACAACGAAGATCAGCACGAACCAGGGCGCCGCGCTCAGCCAGCCTCCGCCGGGGGCTTCGACCTGAGCGACGGCCCTGCCGATCAGCCAGGCGATGATCCCGCCCACGACCAGAAGCGAAATCAGGCGAGCGGCGATCATGGGGCGACCCGCCCCTCTCGTGCGCGGTGCCGATACTCCAAGGCGAGCAGCAGGCCCTTGGCGAGGCGGAGCGATCCGACGACCAGGCCCGTCGTCAGCGGCAGCCACAACAGAATATGCACCCAGAAAGGCGGCTCCGCGCCGAGCTCGAGCGCAACGGCCATAGCGGTGACGATCGCTCCGACGATCAGGATCAGGAACGCGGCAGGCCCGTCGCCGACGTTGAAGCCGGCGAAGTCGAGCCCGCAGGCGCGGCATTTCGGAGTGAAGCTTGCGAGGCCCTGGTACAGGGTCTTTGCCGCACAGCGCGGGCAGAGGCCGCGCAAGGCGACGGCGCCGGGCGTGGGCTCCTTCATATCTCGGTCACCCCAGCGAAGGCTTGGGTCCCAGCGAGACCCAGCACCGCGCCCATCACCCGCCGGGGCCATCGCGCAGGTGTCAACTGCCCCCGGCAGGTGACAGCCATGTCCGGGGGACATGGCGACCCGCGCGATCTTCGCTGGGGCGACGTGCCTGTTCTAGCCGTGATATTCGGCGCCCCAGCCGCCCCAGACGTAGATGCAGATGAACAGGAACAGCCACACGACGTCGACGAAATGCCAGTACCAGGCCGCGGCCTCGAAGCCGAAATGCTGCTTCGGCGTGAAGTGGCCCTTATAGGCCCGGACCAGGCAGACGATCAGGAAGATGGTGCCGACGATGACGTGGAAGCCGTGGAAGCCGGTCGCCATGAAGAAGGTCGAGGTGTAGATATTGTCGGTGAAGCCGAACGGCGCGTGGGCATATTCATAAGCCTGGATGCTGGTGAACAGCAGCCCGAGGCCGATCGTCGCCCAGAGGCCCTTGATGAGCCCGTCCCGGTCGCCGTGGATGAGCGAATGGTGGGCCCAGGTCACCGTCGTTCCCGAGCAGAGCAGGATCAGAGTGTTGAGGAGCGGATATCCGAACGGGTCGAGGACCTCCATGCCCTTGGGCGGCCAGGTGCCGCCGACCGACTCGACGCCCGGCGGG
>DASVUW010000351.1:0-9192 GCA_036386845.1 Allosphingosinicella sp.
GAGGCGGAGGCCTTTGCCGTTACACGTCAAATCCTCGGATTCCTGCACCTTCTACCCCTCCACCACCCTTCGGGTGGTCCCCCTCCCCATGCTGCGCATGGGGAGGATCTCTTCAGCTCTGCCGATCCAGATCCTCGTCGCCGAGCCGGCCGGGGACGACGACCAGCGGGCACGGCAGGCTTCCGGCCACGGGGCCCGAGAAATGGGCGACCAGCGGCCCCGGCCCGCCTTCCGCAGCGGCGCCGAGGACGAGGGCGGCGATGTCGTCGCGCTCGGCGAGAAGGTCCGCGATCGCCTTCTCGGGCTCGCCCTGGCGGACCAGAATGGTGGGCTCGATCCCGGCCTCCTCGACGATCGCTCCGGAGGCCTGGAGCACCATCGCCTCGGCGCGAAGCTTGGCTTCCTCCTCCATCGCCGCCTGCACCCCGCCCCACTGGACGAACTCGGCGGGAGGGATGATCGCGAGCAGGATGACCCCGCCGCCCGTGCCGGAGGCCCGGCGAGCCGCGTAGCGCAAGGCCGCCCGGGCCTCGCTCGTCTCGTCGATCACAACCAGATAGGATCGCATCGTGTCTCCGTTCCCGCCGGATGCTGCGCCAGATCGGTTCGGCGCGCAAGCGAGGCCGGCACAGGCCTTCCCGGCTCCGACGGGCTTGACCCGGCCGCCCGACATGGTCTTTGGGTTCAGCCCCCGAAGACGGCAGCCAGGAGTTGCTTGCCCATGCCCATTGAGCTGAAGATGCCGGCGCTCAGCCCGACGATGGAAGAAGGGACGCTGGCCAAGTGGCTGGTCAAGGAAGGCGACACGGTGGCCGCCGGCGACCTGCTCGCCGAGATCGAGACCGACAAGGCGACGATGGAGTTCGAGGCGGTCGACGAAGGCACGATCGCGAAGATCCTGGTCGCGGAAGGCACGGACGAGGTGAAGGTCGGAACGGTCATCGCCCTGATCGCGGCCGAAGGCGAGGATGCCGGAGCCTCGGCTTCCGCCCCGACCGCCGCCAGGGAGCCGGTGGCGAAGGACGGCGGCGAGACGGGCGCGGGCCAGCCGGCCACGCCTACCCCCACCCCGGAAGTGAAAGGCTATGGCGCGAACCCGGCCGAAGAGGTGCCGGCCGCCCAGTCGAAGAGGATCAACCCCGTCCAGCACAGCGAGGCGGCCCCCCGGCCCGAGGCCGATGCCGGCGACCGGGTGAAGGCGAGCCCGCTCGCCCGCCGCCTCGCCGAGCAGCGCGGGATCGACCTTTCGGGCCTCGCCGGCTCGGGCCCCGGCGGACGGATCGTCAAGGCGGATGTCGACGCCGCCGCCGGGAAGCCCGCGGCGGCGGCCCCCGCTCCCGCCCAGGTCCCCGGCCAGGCGCCGGCGCAGGCCCAGGCCGCGGCTCCCGCCCCGGCGCCCACCTACGGCGTTCCTGACATCCCGCACGAGGTCGCCAAGCTTTCGAACATGCGAAAGACGATCGCCCGGCGCCTCACCGAGTCGAAGCAGACCGTCCCGCACATCTACCTCACGGTCGACATCCGGCTCGACGCGCTGCTCAAGCTTCGCGGCGAGCTCAACGCCACGCTCGAGCCGCGAGGCGTCAAGCTTTCGGTCAACGATCTCCTGATCAAGGCGCTCGCGGCGTCGCTGATGGAAGTGCCCGAATGCAACGTCCAGTTCACGGGAAGCGAGCTGGTCACCTTCAAGCGCGCGGACATCTCCGTCGCCGTGTCGATCCCCAACGGCCTCATCACCCCCGTGATCGCGGAGGCGGACACTCGAAGCCTGTCCTCGATCGCCACCGGCATGAAGGACCTCGCCGCCCGGGCCCGCGACGGCAAGCTCAAACCCGAGGAATATCAGGGGGGCACCGCGTCCCTGTCGAACATGGGGATGTACGGGATCAAGCAGTTCGAGGCGGTCATCAATCCGCCGCAAGGGATGATCATGGCGATCGGGGCGGGGGAGAAAAGGCCCTATGTAGTGGACGACAGCCTCCAGATCGCGACCGTGATGAGCGCGACCGGAAGCTTCGACCACCGAGCCATCGACGGCGCCGACGGCGCCCGGCTGATGCAGGCCTTCAAGCGGCTGGTCGAGGCGCCGCTGGGAATGCTCGCTTGAAGCGGAGCGGCGCCTTTCATTTCCTG
Organism: Allosphingosinicella sp.; assembly: GCA_036386845.1. Lineage (GTDB taxonomy): Bacteria > Pseudomonadota > Alphaproteobacteria > Sphingomonadales > Sphingomonadaceae > Allosphingosinicella. The sequence continues at coordinate 2,134 of DASVUW010000351.1, forward strand.
GCGACGGGGATCCTCACCTCCGCCGGACTGGCGGTGGTCAACCTGATCTGGATCGGCTTGTTCAGTCCCGGTCCGCCGATGGGCTTGACCCATGTCCTCGCCGGCCTCGCCTTGTTCTGGGCCTTCAGCTTCCCGTTCGTGATCGCCGGCGGCGTGATCGTCGGACTTCCGCTTCACGCCTGGCTCCGCCGGGCCGGCCGCCGCAGCCCGTTACAATATCTGCTGACCGGCCTGCTGGCGGGGGCGGCTACGGCGGCGATACTGGGCTCCCTGTTCCTGATGTCGACGATATCCGCCCTCCCCTTCGCGCTCTACGGAGCGGCAGCCGGGGGCATGGCCGCCCTGATCTGGTGGAATCTCGCCATCGACGCCCCCAGCGGAGGCAAGCACCATGCCTGAGACATTCGACTTGGTCCGGAGGGCCCGGCCGACGCCGGCGCCGGATCGGCCGGTCGAGGCGCCGCTCGGGCTGCTGGCCTGAAATGGCGCTCGGAAAAGCGGTCCTCGTCGGCCTCGTCGCCTCGATCGCGGTCCCCTACGTCCTGCGAAGCCACACTGGCCAGCTCGGCGACTGGATGCGCCGCGGCCTGATCAACTATGACGTCGCCGGCCATGCGATCCACTGGTCCCTGCCTTTGTTCGCCGGGGTGACCCTGATCGCCTGGCTGTTCCTCTCATGGGCTGACAAATGAGGCGGAGGCGATCCGCTTGAAACCGGCCGGACGAGGCGCCCGGCTCGTCGCCGTCGCCGCGGTCGCGGCGCTGATCGCCGGCTCGATCACCGGCACCTTGCTGACGATCGAGGACGAGGCCTGGCCGGGGCGTGGCGGGATGAAGGCGATATTCCAGATATCCGCTTTGTTCACCGGCTACGCCTTCGCTGTGGCCCTCGCCGTCGGAGCCCTGCTGTCGGTCACTCTGTCCCCGCTCATGGCCCGCCGAGGCCCCCTCGCCCACCTGCTCGCCGGCCTTCCGCTCGGCCTCTCGGTCCACCTCCTGGTCGACGCCGCGATCGGGGAGCGGATCGATTCGCCACAAGACTGGCTCGGCGGCACCCTCGCGGGAGCCGCGGCCGGGCCCTTGTGGTGGCACGTCTTCCAGCGTCGCCTGGCGGCGAGGGCGGCTTGAGCCGGTCGGCAGTGCGCACGGCCCAGGCCCGCTTCCCACTGGCCGTGGACATGGGGGTCGGCGAATGAGGCTCGAGCGCCGCCTTCCATCCAGGCCGGCGATCGCGGTCGCCTTGCTGATGGTGCTTCAGGTCGCCGGCTGCACGGTCGTGGGTTGGGGCGAGCCCCTGCTTCCGATCTTCTGCACCGCCGCCGCCCCCGAATGGGATTGGCTCGGGTCGATCATGGCGGTGCTGCTGGTCGGCTTCATTCCATTCGCTTTGGCCTCTTTCGCTTTCCGGCCGATACGCTACGCCGCCATCGCCGTCGGGGTCGCGGCCTTGTCGGGCCTGATCCTGCAGCACATCTTGCTGGCCAACGGCACCTTCCACTGCGATGCCCCCTGAACCTGCGGAGCGACAATGGCTGACCAATACGACCTCATCGTCCTCGGCTCCGGACCCGGCGGCTACGTCGCCGCCATCCGCGCGAGCCAGCTCGGCCTCAAGGTCGCGATCGTCGAGCGCGAGAAGCTGGGCGGGATCTGCCTCAACTGGGGGTGCATCCCGACCAAGGCGCTCCTGCGCACGTCGGAGATCTACCACTACATGACCCAAGCCGCGGCCTATGGGCTGAGCGCGGAGAAGCCCGCCTTCGACCTCGCCAAGATCGTCGACCGGAGCCGCAAGGTCGCCGGCCAGCTCAATGGCGGGGTCAAGGGGCTGATGAAGAAGAACAAGATCACGGTCGTCGAGGGCGAGGGCAAGCTCGCCGGCAAGGGGAGGCTGAGCGTCGGCGACAAGGTGCTTGAGGCCAGGCACATCATCGTCGCCACCGGAGCCCGCGCCCGCGATTTGCCCTTCGCGAAGGCGGACGGAGAGCGGATCTGGACCTACCGGCACGCCATGGTGCCCAAGGTCATGCCGACCAAGCTGCTGGTGATCGGATCGGGGGCGATCGGGGTCGAGTTCGCGAGCTTCTATTCGGACATGGGCGCCGAGGTGACGATCGTCGAAATGCTCGACCGCATCCTGCCGGTGGAGGACGAGGACGTCTCCGCCTTCGTCCACAAGGCGCTGACCAAGCAGGGGATGAAGATCCACGTCTCGTCGGGAGTCGAGAAGCTGGAGACCGGCGCGGACGGGGTGAAGGCGACCTTGAAGGGCGCCGGCGAGCAGGCGTTCAGCCACGCCATCGTCGCCATCGGGATCGTGCCGAACACGGAGAATATCGGGCTTGAGGCTTTGGGGGTGAAGACGGAGCGCGGCCATGTCGTCGTCGACGGTTATGGGCGGACCAACGTCGAGGGCGTCTACGCGATCGGCGACGTCGCGGGCCCGCCCTGGCTCGCGCACAAGGCGAGCCACGAGGGGGTGGTGTGCGTGGAGGCGATCGCGGGCCGGAAGCCGCATCCGTTCGAGACCTGGAACATCCCGGGCTGCACTTATTCGAGGCCGCAAGTGGCGTCGGTGGGGTTCACCGAGGCCAAGGCGAAGGAGCTCGGGCGCAAGGTCAAGGTCGGCAAATTCCCCTTCATCGGCAACGGCAAGGCGATCGCGCTCGGCGAGGCGGAGGGCTTCGTGAAGACGGTGTTCGATGCGGAGACCGGGGAGCTGCTGGGCGCCCATATGGTGGGTGCCGAGGTGACGGAGCTGATCCAGGGCTATGCGGTGGGTCGGCAATTGGAGACCACCGAAGAGGACCTGATGCACACGATCTTCCCGCACCCGACCTTGAGCGAGATGATGCATGAGAGCGTGCTCGATGCTTATGGGCGGGCGGTGCATTATTGAGGGGGGGGCGGCTTCGGCTGCGTAGATTCCCTCAAGGCAACCAAAGACAGAGGAGGCTGCGGGATTCAGGTGTCGGAGCCGCCGACGTATCTAATCAAGCGATGTAGTCACTCCCTTATCCGATCAAGGAACCAAGCAACGAAGAGGCGCTTTCCGGACTCTGATCCTTTTGGTATTCGACTTGGCTTTGGCTCAGATCGGATGCCAAGCTCGGCCCTTCAGGTCGATAGACTAGCGCCTCCTTGATTGCCGCGGATCGACGGACTGATATGCTTCATTGAACTACTGCATCCTTACTTTCATCCGTTCACGAGTCTCGGACGAGAAGTTGGAGTAGAGGTCAGGATGATATATCTTGGACAGGGCCCGGATCGCCGCCTTAGCGCTCGGAGCTGTCTCCCCCGGTTTCACAGCGAGCATCTCGTCGGTCCTAGCATCCATGCGGTACTTGTGAATGTCATCTTGAGGAATCATGCGATCAACAGCTAGGTCGGTCCGGGGCTGCCCAGGTGGCTGCACTCGCACGCGAAATCGGTGGGCGACGGAAAACTTGGTGCCCACAAGCTCCCCGCTTACCGTGCGCCACGTTAGGCGACGATCGGTCGCGTGGTATCGGAGGTCATTATCACCCACGTGACACGCAATGAACAAACGAGCGATATAGTCTTCCAAACCAGTTGACTCGGCCTTTTGCAGAGCACCTTTGGTTCGGAGGGCCTCGTCAATCGTAATCGCACGAATTTGCTGCGGTTCATATGCCAGCACTAGGGCCGCCTCTCGCCACGTAGACAACTTAGCGCACTGCTCGACAAGATCCTTCCCGCCCGCAGTGCCCATCTTAGACTGGAAAAGCAGAGATTTCGTCTCGGTGAACCCCTTCCTGTGGAGACCCAGCTCGAAAATCCCATCGGCACCAAGGCGCTTTTCGGTCGCGCCGGAACCGCGGCCGCGGAACATGCGGTATTGTAAGGACCAAGTCCAGGCTCCCGGAAGTTCCTGGTCATCGGCGAATACTTCCCGGCGCCGAGTCGTCAACCTCGCTCCAAGATGTCCGGTGAATGCGTCCTCATCTTCCTCTGCCGACTCGAACTCGATCAGCGTGTCTGCCACCGCTCGGCGGACCTGGTTCGCAATATCTACCTGCACGGCATCCGGAATGTAGAGAGGGCGGCGCATGAACATTTCCTCGGGAAAAAGAGGACAGTATACATATTCGGACGCCACTGGGGATTCTGGTGCCAGAGGGATTCTGGTGCCAGGCACGTAGCTGGCACGTAGCTGGCACGTAGCTGGCACGTAGCTGGCACGAACCTCGATCGGGACGGGTCTGTCCACCGGCTTTCGATGTGCGGGGCATTCTGGTGCCAGGCACGTAGCTGGCACGTAGCTGGCACGACCTCGATCGGGACGGGTCTGTCCACCGACTTCCGATGTGCGGGCTCGCTTGAATTGCGCTTTTGTGGCAATCTGCGGCGATGCCACGTCCGCCTCGCCTCGTCGTCCCGGGTCAGCCGCCGGCCGGTCAGAAGGGCCGCTCGCCCACCACGTTGCCGGCGGTTCGGTATCGGCAGACCAGGATTTCCTCCTCGGCCCCTTGCGCCAGCGCGCAGCCGACCCGGTCGCTCTCGCGCCACATCAGCTGGGTGTAATGGCCGACGTCGGCGAAGTCGCCGGTGGCGCTGTTGTCGGGGAAGCGGCCGGGGCGGAAATGCTTCTTCTCCTCGACCCAGCCTCCGACCATCTCCTCGGGCGCATAGGCGCCGCGGGTGCCGGCCCACAGATTCTCGCCCTGCGGGTCCTCCTCCTCGACGTCGGGATCGTGCTCGAACTCGCCGCTGGCGGCGAGCTTGCGCCCCCAGGCGGCGGCCTCAGCCGACAGGACCGGGTCCCAGGCCAGAGCGGGGATCCCGGCGGCGCTGCGCTCGCGATTGTGCGCCGCGAGCAGCCTTTCGTCGAGGCTGGTCAGCCGCCCGGTGCCTCCGACCAGGACCGGCGCCGCCAAAGCGAGCGCCGCCGCCGCCGCGAGCCGCGCCTTGAATCCCGGACTGGTCGAGTTCCCCGCCATGACAGCGGCGACCCTGAAGCATCCGGCTTACCGGGCCCTTGCGGCTTAGGGTTTACGGCGGGTTCACCCCTGGGATCAGCTGCGATCCTCGTCGTCCGGCTGGACCGGGCTGAGGCCGCCCGGCGGCCGGTCGGTTCCCGTACCGCCCGCGGCGCGCACGCCGCCCATTCCGCCTGGCGAGCCCGCATCGGGCCCTCCCAGGCCGTCGCCGCCACCGCCTTCGCTTCGCATCTGGCCGGCATCGCCCGTCGCAGAGCCTCCGCCGGTCATCCCCGCGCCGCGGCCCTCGCCGCCGCCCAGCGCGTTCGCGCGATCGTCGCCGTCGCCCCGCTGAACCGAGCCGCTCGCCGTCGCCGCCTCTCGATCGCCGGTGCCGGCGGTGCCGCCGTCCCTGTTCTGGTCCGCCATGTCGTCGCTCCTCTGGTTCGAGGAAGCCAACGAGCCCGGGTGGAGCGGGTTCCTGCGCAGCCGCAACGGCTCTGAGATCTGCAAATCGGCGCCTGGAATCAGAATGGGGGCCGGTGTCGCCACCGGCCCCCACTTGTCCCAGCTTTGACTGCCGTCGCTGGGTGGCGAGGCCATCTCTCGCTGGGCGGCTTTCGGATTGCGAGGCGGGCGCGGACGCCCGCTTCGCTTTCCTCGGACCCCGGAGCGAGGCCGCGAAGCCCCGTTCGGCGCCCGGTGGGTCTCGACGAGCGGCGGTTGGGCCGCTCACCGATTCCCAAGGCTCGCATCGAGGCCGAGACCTCTCCGGTCGCCCTTTCGAAAAGTCCGGCCGAAGCCTTCGCTTTCGAGGAATCCCAGGTTGGCCGAAGCCTCTTGAAATCCCTTCCGGGTCGCGGCTGGGGCCAAGGCCCTTCCCCGATTCCCGCCCGGCTCGAGCCTCGGGGCGATTCCCGCGGCCTTTGCCGGTTCGGCGTGCCTTCCGGCTCCAAAAGGAGGCCAGGGGCGGCGCCATGGAAGGCTTCGTGAAATCCCGCCTTGCATCCGCTTGCGCTTATGCGGGCGCGGCTTCGTTCCGCCTTCCTTCACCCTTCCGCGTCGGGCGCCGGCGTCCTTGGGGGAGCGACGGCGCCTTCGGCCTGGGGCCGTGGCCTTCGGTTCGGCGAGCCGTTTCCGGTCCGCCGTCCTTTCCGGCCACGTCCGAAAGCTGTCAGCTCAGGCCGATTCGCGAAAGGCGAATCCACCTGTGGATAAAGAGGATAACGGGGGTAAGTTCAGCCTCGATCGGGACCGTTGCCGCCCCCGCTTTGACTCTCGTGGGGCGCCCGGGCCGGTTCGCTCGATTCCCAGGCGTCGAGCGTCCGCCGAGCCATGTCGATCGCCATCTTGCGGAGCGAGTCGCCGACCCGGATCGCGTCCTGTCCGGCCTCGCCGGCGGCATCGGCCGCGACGCCCGCCGCCCGCCTGGTCGCCGGCGGATCGCGAAGCGCCGCGGCCGCCGCGAGCAGGGCCGCCGCCACCGTCTCGCCGACCGCGGGCCGCTCGGCGAGCTTCAGCGCCGACTTGCCCGCCTCCCGAACCGACTTGGGCACCTTGACGCCGCCGATCCGCTTGGGGACCTTGACCTTGTCCTTGCCCTTCTTGGCTTTCTTGTCGCCCTTGGCCATCGCTTGGAGCTCCTATTCGACGATGATCCGGCCGCTCATCCCGAGCAGCCGGTGGAGGAGGTTGGCGCCGGTCGCCTTGTAGCGTCCCGCCTTCGGAACCAGGACGATCGTCCGCGTCGAAAGCGCCGGCACCTCGAGGCTTCCGCCTTTGACCAGATCCGAATCGCGCCTGCGAAGCTTCGAGTCGCGGAAGAAGCCGCCGGCCGAGAATCTCAGGCCCTGATTGCTGTTGTTGACGAATCGAAGCCGGACCGGCTCCCCGGCCTTCAGCCGGATCTCGCCGGGCTGGATGTCGTAGGTCGTCAGGAGAACGTCATATTCGGGCGCCATCCGCCAGTTCTGGGCCGCGGCGGGCGAGGCGATGAGGAGGGCGAGTGGGAGGAGCAAGCGTCGCATTTGGGAAACCTAGCATGAGCGCTCCGCCTTGTCCTCCCTGCCGCGAAGCGGTGGGGAGGGGGACCACATGAAATGTGGTGGAGGGGTAG
>DASVUW010000352.1:0-5572 GCA_036386845.1 Allosphingosinicella sp.
TCTCAGGGGGTGAAAAGCGGCGCCAATGGAGCGCTCCACACCCCCCGGTGCCTCTCACCCGCTGAGATCCCGGCCTTCGCCGGGATGACGGTATTGGATCAGCCGGCCTGGAGCGTCCTCAGGATCGTCATCGCCTGCTCGGCGCCCGATTGCGGCACGACCTCGTGAGTGCGGTCGGTGATCCGGTCCCAGAGAGCGGCGACGGCCTCCGGGGTGCGCTCGCCCTCGGGGAGTGCGGCGCCGGGAGTCAGCGTGACGTAGGCGGCCTGGACGACACCCGCGCCGGCGCCGACGATGGCGTTGCCGGGCGCGTCGTCCGAAACGAGGTAGAGAGCGGCGGGAACGACATTCTCCGGATTGAACAGGGCCAGCAGCTCGGGCGGGAAAATGTCCTCGGTCATCCGCGTGGCCGCGGTCGGAGCGATGGTGTTGACCCGGATATTATATTTCGCGCCTTCCAGATGCAGGGTCTTGGCGAGCCCGGCGAGGCCCAGCTTAGCGGCGCCGTAATTGGCCTGGCCGAAATTGCCGTAGAGGCCGGTCGAGCTCGAGGTCATCAGGATCCGGCCATAAGCCTGCTCGCGCATCGTATCCCACACCGCCTTGGTGCAGACGGCTGCTCCGATCAGGTGCACGTCGACGACCGCGCGGAAATCGTCGAGGCTCATCTTGGCGAAACTCTTGTCGCGCAGGATGCCGGCATTGTTGCTGAGGATGTGGACGGCGCCCCAGCGCGCCTTGGCTTGTGCGACCATCGCCTCGACCTGGTCAGGCTCGGTAACGCTGGCGCCGTTGGCGATTGCCTCGCCCCCTGCGGCCCCGATCTCCTCGACCACCTTGAGGGCAGCATCCGAGCTGCCGGAGCCGTCGCGGGCGCCGCCGAGGTCGTTGACCAATACCTTGGCGCCGCGGCGGGCGAGCTCGAGCGCATAAGCGCGCCCCAGGCCTCCGCCGGCGCCGGTGACGATGGCGATCCGGCCTTCGAAGCTGATGGTCATAAAGTCTCCCCTACGCGCCTAATCCTCCCCGCGATTTCGCGGGGAGGGGGACCAGGCGAAGCCTGGTGGAGGGGTCAATGGCGCAGGCCGGCTCAAGCTACCCCCCTCCACCACCCTTCGGGTGGTCCCCCTCCCCATCTTGCGATGGGGAGGATTGTCAGCGCCCATTGCCGATCAACAGGCCGGAGGACAATGCCCTACCGCGCCCGGCCGCGCTCATAGGTCTGGGTGCAGCGGTCGGTGACGGTCCGGGTGCAGGGGGGCAGCGGACTCGAGGCGGTCGGCGTCGGCGGTGCGACCGTCGGCATCGGGGAACCGGCGGGCACGGTGCGCGCGCCCTCGTTGTAACCGGCCGGAGCGGCGGCGGGAGCCGAGACGACGGGGATGCCGCGGGCGTCGGTCTCGGGCGAGGTATTGCCCGGCGCCACCGTTTGTCCGGTCCTCATGGTCGACATGTCGCCGGGAGCCGGAGCATTCGTGCTCGTCATGGGCGGTGGAATCGAGGTCGTGGCGTCAGGTTGCGCCGTGGTGGACGTGGTCGTCGTCGTAGTGGTCGTCGTCTCGGCGGCGGTGTCGTCGGTCTCTTCTTCCGTCGTCTGGGCGACGGCGGCGCCGCTGAGCATGAGCGCGGCAGCCATCATGATGAGCTTCATTTGAGCCTCCTATCGGGTCGGCAGCCGCTTATGAGCGCGGCGCACTTTCCTAAACGAGGCCGAAACGATTTTTCTCCCCAGGGACGTGGGGCGCCCGCAACGAGCGCCCCGCTAGCCTCTAGCGGCGGACCCCGCGCTCATAGGCCTGGATGCAGCCGTCCTTGACCGTCTTGGAGCAGCGCGGCGGAGACGCGCCGGTTCCTGCGGCGGCGTTCGAGTTGCCGGCCGCGCAGGGCTGGTAACCGGTCGTGTTGGCGTTGTAGCCGGCCGGAGAGCAGGCCATTCCGTCCGGATCCGTGCCCTGCTGGCTGACTCCGCGCGGCCCCATGCTCTGCGAGGGATCGCTGACCGTGTTGCCGGTTTGCGCCAGAGACGCGCTGCCGAGGGTCAACGCCGCGGCGAAAAGGATGATCTTCATGTACTGGGTCCTCCTTGGACAAGCGGCCGCGCCTACTCCGGCGGCCCATCCTTCAAACGAGGGCGAAACGATTTTTCTCCCCGGAAACGTCCATTAGCGGGACAGTCGGGCTCGACCCGTCTCGCCAATGCGACGCTTTACCCTTATGAAAGAAGGCTGGGCGTAGATGCAGGTGCCATGAACGATCGAACCGACATTTCCGGAGACGACGGCATCGGGCGGCCGAGCCGTCGGGTCGTGCTCGCGCTCGGCGCCGCCGCCTCGACCGTGGTCACGGTCCGCCCGGCGCTGGCGCAGACCGCCGGCTCGGTGCTCAACTGCGAGATTCCGGTCCCTGCGCCCCAGGCCGGCGCCGGCAATTTCATCGCGGCCGACGGAAGCCTCGTTCCGGCCGGAACCGCGGGCGCATACCCGCCGCTCGCCCGGCCGCTCAAGGGCGAAGAAGTCAGGGCGATGCTGAACTCGGGCCGGCCCCCGGCCGGAGTCGACAGCGAGGCGGCCCAGGCTTATGCCAACTATATTCGCCGTCTGCAGGCGGGGATGAGCGGCTTCACCTGCTACGCCTCGCTGCAGATGCCGCGCTGAGCCGCGGAGCGGCCGGAATGGCCGCGTCCCTTTATGCTACGGACCCGCCCGAAACGATGCGCATGGAGCAGGTCGAGGGCCTGACCCTCCTCTACCACCGAACGTCCGGCCTGACCCATTTCCTCGCGCCCCCGGCCCCGCAGATCCTCGATGCGCTGGCGAACGGGCCGGCCAGCGCAGCCCAGATAGCGGCGCGGATGGCCGAGACGTTCGAGATCGAATCCGACGATCCCGCCGCTGCCATCGCCGCCCGCCTGGCCGAGCTCGAGGCGGCGGGGCTCGTCTGGCGGACATGAGGCACGTCTTCAGGCTTCAGGTGGGCCCCGTCTCCTTTCGAATCGGCTCGCAATGGCGGCAGCCGGTGGCGCAGCTTCGCCGCCTTTACGCGGGCTATCCCGAGCCCGAGGGCCTGTGCGACTTCACCGTGCGGCTGGAGGCCGAGCGGTTGTGGCGCCGCTGGGTCCGGCCATCGGTAGCGATCCGCGGCGATTATGTTCTGCCCGACGCGGCTCCGCTGCCGCTTGCGCAGGGGCTGCTCGCCGCCGAGATGGGAATGAACCTCCAGATGGCGCTCGGCCAGAAGAGATTCCTGCTCCTCCATGCCGCGAGTATCGAGCGCGACGGGCGCGCGCTCCTTCTGACCGGCCATTCGGGCGCGGGCAAATCGACCCTGGGCGCTCTCCTGGGCGAGCGCGGATGGCGCTTCATGGGGGACGAATTCGCGCTTCTCGACCTGAAGGACGGGCTTCTCCACCCTTTCCCTCGTGCAGTCAGCCTTAAGAACGAATCGCTTGGCCTGCTCGACGGGATCGATCCCGCGCGGCTGGGTCCGGTGCTGACCGGCACGCCCAAGGGCAGGATCCGCCATCTTCGCCCCAACTATGAAGCGGTGGCCCGGATGGGCGAGCCGGCGCGGCCGGTCATGATCCTCTTCCCCCGCTTCGGCCGAGACCTCGAGCCGACGGTCCGCGACGTGGGCTCGGCGGAAGCCTTCATGCGGCTGACCCAGGCCTCGACCAATTATGTCGCTTTGGGGGAGCGCGGCTTCGACGCCCTGACCCGATTCGTCGGCAATCTGCCCTCGAAGGCGATCGACTATGCCGACACCGCGCAGGCGGAGACTCTGGTCGAGACGCTGTGGCGCGCCGCGTGAGGGACGCCCGCCTGCTCGTCCGGCTGCTCGCCGATCCGTCCCTGGCCGGGCAGGTGAAGGACTGGACGTCGCTGATCGCCGTCGCCCGAGCCGAGTCGCTGTCCGGAAGCCTCGCCTGGCGGCTTCTCGGGCTCGAGCTTCCGCCGCGGGTCGAGGCCGTGCTGGAGGCGGGGCGGAGCGACGGCGAGGCCGCCAGGGTCCAGGCTCTCTGGGAAGCGGAGATGGCACGGCGGGCGCTGGCGCCGCTCGGAGTGCCGGTCATTCTGCTCAAGGGAACCGCCTATGCTGCGGCCGGGCACGAGGCCGCCCGCGGCCGGTCGATCGGCGACCTCGACATCCTCGTCCCCCGCTCCGCCTTGTCCGACGTGGAGCGCGCGCTCCTCTCCGCAGGCTGGGAATGGGTGAAGGAGGATAGCTACGACGACCAATATTACCGCCGCTGGATGCACGAGCTTCCCCCCCTCATCCACCGCGAGCGCGACCGGATGATCGACGTCCACCATTCCATCCTGCCGCTGACCGCGCGCCCGAAGCCCGACATGGAGGCGATGATCGCGGGCCGCGTGGCGCTGGGGAACGGCCTGTTCGTCCTGTCGCCGCCCGACATGATCGTGCACGCCGCCGCCCATCTCTTCGCGGACGGGGATCTGGCCGGGGGGCTCAGGAACCTGTGGGACATAGATCGGCTGCTTCGCGAGTTCGATGAACGGGTGGACGGCTTCTGGCCCGCGCTTCACCGCAGCTCCGAGCGACACGGACTGCTGCCCGCGGTGCGGCGCGCAGTCCGGCTCGCCCACCATCTCTACGGCACGCCCGTTAATTGGTGCCAGGCACCAATTTCCAAGCCTTTGATTTCAAAGGCCGCGCAGTCGGAAAATATCGATGTCGAACGCCGAGTGACGGCGGCGGACGCCTTGTATCGCCGTCGGCTGCTGGCGAGGGACGGCTGGGGCCGGGCGACTCGACCCCTGACCCGACTCGGCTTCTACGCCCGCTCGCATCTGCTCAGAATGCCGCCGATGATGCTGGCCCGGCATCTCTGGGTGAAGGCGCGAAGGCCTAGGCGCTAGGCCCCTCGAGCGGCTTCCAGCCCAGCTCCTCGAACGGCGGATTGTAACCGCGCCGGCGATATTGCTGCTCGGGAAGATCGAAGGCGACGCTCCGGTCGACGACCCGGGCGGTGTCGGGCGATCCGTCCGAGCCGCGAGTCTTGTAGGTGCCCTTGCCGTCCATATGGTCTCCTCGTCGCGACTTCCTTACATCAAGGCGGGCCGGAGGGCGAGGCGTACCGGCGAGGACCGGGCCGGGCGAGGCCTAGGGGCGTCGCGACTGACTCGCCGCGGCGACCAGTTGCACAAGCCGGGCGCGGAGGCTCGACCGCGCCGCTTCCGCCTCGGGCTGCCAGGCCTTTTGCTCGCGGACGGAAGGGCGGTACTTGCCATCGCCGTCGACGACGATTTGCCGTCCGATCTGACCCGGCTTGGCTTCGACCTCGCGCATCGTGCCGTGGGTCATATTATAGCTCATCTCCTCCATCCCGCCGCGACATAGAAACTCGACGTCGCCCTTCGAGTCGCGCCGCGCCCGAGTCCGTTCCTCCGTCCTCACGGCCAAGTCGACCGCCATTTGCCGTTGCTCCGGCGTCATTTCCGTCAAGAAAGGCCATATTCGGCCTTCCCAGCCCATCAACTGATCCAGACGATTCGACGGGGCGGAACGGTCCCCGCACCGTGCACCGTCGATCCCGATCGCCGCATAGGCATAA
>DASVUW010000353.1:0-1961 GCA_036386845.1 Allosphingosinicella sp.
GGGCGCCCTCCCCCGCCGCGGCGGGAGAGGGCGAGGGCTCAGCCGCCGCAATTGCGGCAGGTGCAGGTTTCGCAGCGGCAGCCGCCGCGGGCGGCTTTCCTGGCGTTCGTCATGGTCTTTCTCCAATCCCGGCCGGGCACCGTGCGCCGGCCGCGAATCGCCCTATAGCTGCCGTACCATGGTACGGAGTCAAGGCGGGGATTTGGAAGCGCGGGCCGGAGGCTTTATCGTTCGGTCCGAGGGAGGCCGCTCATGTCCAACACGCTTCAGATCACGCCCTTCATGCATGTACGCGACCTCGGCGCGGCCATCGCCTTCCTCGAGCGGGTGCTCGGTTTCGAGACGGTCGTCAGGATGCCCGAATATGCCTATCTCGAGCGCGAGGGGGCCGGGCTGCGCGTGATGGAGAGGCCGGACGCAATGGTCTTCCCGGCGGATTGCGGCCGCTTCGCTTATTATATCGACGTCCGCGACGTGGACTCGATCCACGAGGCCCTGAAGGCGAAGCTCGACGCCTTGCCGGAGGGGCATGTCCACGGGCCCGCGGACAAGCCCTACGGGCAGCGCGAGCTCATCGTCAGGGTTCCGGACAACCAGCTCCTCGTGTTCGGAGCGGAGATCGCGAGCCAGGACGCGGGCGGCGGATCGACTTCCGCCGCTCGGATCTGAAGGCGGCGGACCAACGGAGGAGCCTCCGCGGACGGCGTCGTCGTCCGCGGGCCCCTTAGCCGCACTTCTTCTTGCAGGTTCCGTGGTCCTCGTGCTTCTCCTCCTTGTCCTTGCCCTTGTCCTTGTCGTCGGCAGGGGGAAGGGGATCCGTCGGGTCCGTCGGGTCTGTGGGATCCGTCGGGTCCGTCGGGTCCGTGGGATCCGTCGGGTCCGTGGGATCCGTCGGGTCCGTGGGATCCGTCGGGTCGGTCGGAGTGGTGGGTGTCGTCGTGGTCTCGTCGGAGGCCGAAGACCGCTGGACCATGACCGTGCGGGTGTCGTCGAGCGTGACCGTGGTAGAGAAGAAGAGGAAATCCAGCGGAACGTCATAGCTCATCGAGATCTGGATATAAGGATTGCCGTTCGCGTCGGTCGCCTTGGGGCCGACGGTAACGGTGGCCGCCTCTTGCACGCCCGCGCGGATCAGCTGCGCTTCGACGGCGGCCTTCACGGCAGCGGGCTCCGGGACCGGCCAGACGGAGGCTACTCGGGCGCCGGTGGCGATCGCATTGCGCATGTCGGCATTGGCGAAGAACAGTGTGCCCAACTGCGTAGTGCCGATGATGAAGCTGATGAAGACGGGGGCGAGCAGGCCGAACTCGGTCGCGCTGACCCCGCGCTGGTTGCCCCTCAAAGATTGGTTGCGCATCATGGGATCCTCACACTGCCGGAGGCGGCCATCGTCCTGGCGCCGAGAAAATATTCGCCCTGGAAATTCTTGGTGATGTGAATCTTCAGGTAGCGCGCCGTGTCCTTCGGAGTGCCGTCGGCATTGTCTTCGCAATTCTCATTGAACGGAGCGGTCTCCACACCGTCGCATTCGCGCCAGAGCGTCGGCGTGACCACGGCGCCCGGACCGGCGGCGGTCTCGGCTTCGTCGACGGCGAACTGGTAGGCGTCCTCGGGCGTATCGCCCTCCTCCTGGACGGCGGGGGAGGCGTTGCGCGACTGGACGAGCTCGAGGGTTCGGTTCACCGCCTGCTCCAGGGTGAATCGCTCGGAAAGGCCGCGGCTGAGGTCGATGATGCCCATCACGAAGAGCGCTAGAACGGGCGCGATCATTCCGAACTCGATGATCGTCGCGCCCCGCTCGTCGCGGGCGAGGAAAGGAGAGCGCCCGCGCATCAGGCGACCAGCCTGACGATGGGCAGCTTCAACGAATTCGAGACATCGTTGTCGCCGCAATTGTTGTCGCTGGCCGAGCCGCCGTTGAAGGAGAGCTTCTTGCCGACCATCTGCAGGCATTCGAAGCT
>DASVUW010000354.1:0-4916 GCA_036386845.1 Allosphingosinicella sp.
CGACCAGCGCAGCCGCGCCGCGCTCTATCGGGCGCTGGGCCTCGCCTACGATTTCGCCCTCGCCGCCGAAGCCGATTCCGAAACCTATGCCGAGCTGCTCGACGATGCCGGAATCAGGGCCCAGGCCCGGGCGCCTATGACTCCGGTCGTCAAGCTCGTCTTCGGAAACGACTATGACAAGGGACGCCTGACCGAATTCGCCGCGGCCCTGAGCTGGGCTCACCGCCAGGAACTTCCCTCAGGCGCGCTCCGCCTTCGGCTCGAAAGCGACGGCCTCAAGTCCCTCGTCCAGGCCGAACGCCGCGCCCGGCGCCCCGAGCCCAAGCCGGACCAGGGCGAGGCAGCCCGCGACGCGCTCCGCTCGGCACGACCGCTCGGCCATGTCAACATTCCCGGCAGCGCCGAGTTCGTACTCCTTATCGCCCGCCGGGACGAGGTCGGAGGGCTCGCAGTGATCGCCCCCGTCGCCGACGACGCGCTGCTCGAACGCGCCATTCGCAAGGTGGCGGCCTAGGATTGCCTCCCCATCGCAGATGGGGAGGGGGACCATGCGAAGCATGGTGGAGGGGTAGAAGGCGCAGTCCTGGGAGGATCGCGCTCGGACCCTCCTCCTCAGAGCCTCTTACCCCTCCACCACCCTTCGGGTGGTCCCCCTCCCCACCGCTTCGCGGCAGGGAGGCAAGCGTTCCTAGGGCTTCGGCGTCACCGAATCCGCCGGAAAGGGATGGGCGACCTGGAAATCGGCTATACCCTTCGTCTTCCAGAAGACGACCAGGAAGGGCACCTTCTTGCCGCAGAGCTGGATTTCCCACCGTTCGTAGCGCGCCCCTTTCGGCCCGAGCCGGAAATTCGGATCCGCCGGGACCCAGCGCTTGGGCATGAGCGACGCCTCCGCGCCGCCCATTTCGCTGCACTTGAGCGCATGCGCGGCAGCGAACCCGCGAGCCTCGTTCAAGGCCGCCTGGGCGACTTTGGCGTCCGGAGCAGCGGTCCGGCCGGTGATCCCGATCTTTGCGAGGGCGCCTGCGTCGGGAGCCGCAGCCAGCAACAGGGCCAGTAACAACATCATCCCCTCCGGCATTTCATCAGCGGCTGGATTCGAGTGCCGAAATTCTCGGTTCCTTCGATGAAGTCGTCGAACGTCAGCAGCACTCCGCCAGTGTTCGGCACAGTCGAGGCTTCGTCAAGCATCCGGGCGACGCTTTCGAAGGAACCCACCAGAGTGCCCATGTTGAGGTTGACCGCGCTCTCCCGGTCGGCGAGCTGGCGAACGTTGGTGGTGTCGCTGGTCTTGTCCGCCGCGCCCTGGAAGCCGAGCCAGGCCACCGCCTCCTCGTCCACCCCTTCCCGGTAGGAGATCCATCTCTCCATCGCTTCCTCGTCCGTCTCGGCGGCGATGACCATGAACAGGGCGTAGATCCGGACGTCGCGGCCGGTCTTCGCGGTGGCGGCCATTAGCCGCTCGTTATTGGGCGCGAAGGCGGTGGGCGTGTTGACGCCCTTGCCGAGGCAAAAGGCATAATCCGCATATTGCGCCGAGAAAGCGAGGCCCTCGTCCGACGAGCCTGCGCAGATGATCTTCATCTCGCCTTCGGGCACCGGGCGGACCCGGCAATCCTCCATCCGGTAATATTCGCCCTTGAAATCGGAGACTCCCGTTTCCCAGAGCTCGCGCAGGATATGGGCATATTCGCCGAGCATCTGGTATCTGTTGCGGAAATGCTCGTCCCCGGGCCACAGCCCCATCTGGCTGTATTCGGGGCGCTGCCAGCCGGTGATCAGGTTGAGTCCGAAACGGCCATGGCTGATCGAATCGATCGTGTTGCACATCCTCGCCGCGAAGGCGGGCGGAATGACGAGGGTCGGGCAGGTCGCGTAGATCCTGATCTTCTCGGTGACGGCGGCGAGCCCGGCCATGAGGGTAAAGCTCTCCAGCCCATATTCCCAGAACTGGGTCTTGCCGCCGAATCCCCTCAGCTTGATCATCGAGAGCAGGAAATCGACCCCATATTTCTCGGCGCGCTGGGCGATATCCTTGTTGAGGTCGAAGCTGGGCATATATTGCGGCGAATTCTCGCTGATCAGCCAGCCATTGTTGTTGATCGGAACGAAGATGCCAATTTCCATGGCTTCAGCTCCTTAGGAATTCGAGGACGAGGCGGTTGAAGGAGTCCGGATCGGTGACGTTGCAGGCGTGGCCGCCCCATTCGAGTCGGGCGACCCGCGCGTTAGCCAGTTCGACAGCAAGCAATTCGGAGCAATGCGCCGGGACCAGCACGTCGTCCGCGGCGGCGACGAGCAGGGTCGGGCAGTCGGCACGGGCCCGAAGCTCGAACGCTTTTGCCGCCGCGATCCGCCTTTCCACGGTCGCGACCGGGGGGAAGCGCTTCAGCTGGTGCTCCGCTTCCGCGTCGAGCATCCCGGAATTCATCGAGCTCCAGCCGGACGGGTAGAGGAAGATCGGCTGGGCCTCGACATAGGCTTCGGGGCCGACCGAACGAAGGATCCGCAGTCTGACGTCGAAGCACCGCTCGGTGTGCGGATCGAGCCTCGACCAGCCGTTGACGACGATCCTTTTGGCCAGAACGTCTCCGAGCTCGAGCGCGATCATCCCTCCGATCGCGTGGCCGAGGAAACAGGGGCTTCGAATCTCCAGCTCGTCCATGAGCGCGCGGACATCGGCGGCCATCGAGGCGATCGACACCTCGCCGTCGGGCAGCGATCCGCTCCGGCCGGTTCCGCGATGATCGTAGACGAGGACTCGATTCCTTTCCGACAGCGCCGCCAAATTGGGCGCCCAATAGGAGCCCGATCCGCCGAGGCCGGGCGAAAGGATCAGCACCTCGCCGTCCTCCGGGCCGTGCCATTCGTACCAGAGGCCGGCGGCGTTCGGCATCAGCCGATATGCGCCACGCTGGCGATCTCGATCACGAGCCCGGGCTTCACCAGCCCGCACTGGATGCAGTAGCGAGCGGGCTTCGCGCCGGGAAAATATTCGGCATAGACCGAGTTCATTGCCGGATAATGGGCCCAGTCGGTCAGGAAAATGTGGTTGAAGGCGACGTCGGCCATCGTCGCGCCTGCCGCTTCGAGGGTGATCCGGATCGTCTCGAGCACGTGCCGGGTCTGTGCCTCGGCGTCGTCCGGATAGAGCACTGTGCCGCCGGGGCCGAGCGCGAGCGTTCCGGACACGTAGATCGTGCCCCCGGCCTTCGTCCCCGCCGAATAAGGCGCGATCGGAGTTGGGAATTGCGGCGGGTTGATCGATTCGAACGGCATTGGCTGTGTCTCCTTCCCGTCAGTGCGAGCGTAGCGAAGCAATCCAGGGGCGCGGAAGCCGGGAAGCTGGATTGCTTCGTCGCTCCGCTCCTCGCAATGACGGCTTGCGGATCATTCCTCCATCTGCCCGAACGCCCCGCAGAAATCGGCCACGGTCGAGACCCATCCGAAGAAGGTCTCGACGTTGTAGACGCTCGCCTTCTGCAGGTAATCGGGGCCCGCCTGGTGGGTCGCGTCCTCGAGCATGATTCCGAAATATTCGAGGAAGAAGCCGTCGCGCAAAGTCGATTCGACGCAGACGTTGGTGGCGATTCCCACCAGGACGATGTTTCGGATGCCGCGCGACCGGAGGACCGAATCGAGCTGCGAGTTGAAGAAGCCGGAATATCGGGTCTTGGGAAGGACGACGTCTCCGGGGTTCGGGGCCAGGGTTTCGACCAGCGCGTAGTCCCAGCCGCCGCGGGCGAGCAGCTTCCCCTCCAGCTCCGGCCGAGCGCGCATCGTCTTCAGGGCGTTGGACTTGTGCCAGTTGGGCGAGCCCGGGCCGCCCGCCTCTACATAGGCTTCGTCCCAGCCGTTCTGGAAATAGATGACGGGGAGGCCTGCGCCGCGGGCCGCCGCGACCACCTTCGCGCATTGCTCGATGACGGCCGCCGCACCGCCGATATCGAAGCCCGCCAGATCGAGGTAGCCGCCGGGCGAGGCATAGGCGTTCTGCATGTCGACGACGATGACCGCGGTTTCCTCAGCGGCGACCCGGATCGGCTCGGGGCGAGCGGGGAGCGTGACGATGCGCTTCGCCCTGCCTTCGTTGGTCGCGTCGACGGTCATTGGGGCGAATGTCCACCAGAAGAGCCGCTCGCACAAGTCACCGTCATGCCAGCGGAGGCTGGCATCCCAGCGGGTGAAAGGCACCGGCGCTTTTGACCCCCTGGCGCCCGGCCTTCGCTGGGGCGACGCTAGATGCGCGGCCACCCGCCTTTGAAAGCGAATTCCTCAACCGGCTTCCTGCCGCTAGGGAACTCCCGAGCCTGCAGCTTTTCCGGTAAATTCGCGGGGTCGCCGATCCGCCCGACCACCGCAGCCGCCTCGATGCGGTAGCGCTCCGGCACTCCGAGCTCGTCTCGCGCGCGCTCGAAGTCCACGCCCGACATGCCATGCGCCTGATAGCCGAGCCGGGTCGCCTGCAGCGCGAAGCACGACCAGGCCGCTCCGGCGTCGTAGCTGTGGGTGTGCGACGTCGCGGGCTCGCCGGTCTTGTCGGTGAAGGGAAGGGTGTCGGAGAGGATGTAGACCATCGCCGAGCCGCTCTGCGCCCAGCTCCGGTTGAAGGGGATGAGCAAATCCAGGAACCGCTCCCAGTCCGCTGCGCCGCGCCGCGCGTAAAGGAACCGCCAGGGCTGCGAATTGAACGCCGAGGGCGCCCATCGAGCGGCCTCGAAAAGGGTCAGGAGCTCTTCCTCCGGCATGTTGTGCCCGTCGAAGGCCCGCGGCGACCAGCGCTCCAGGAACAGGGGGTCGACGGGGTGGTCCGGCTGGCGGGGCATTGAGTCTCCTCATCCTCCCCATCTCGCGATGGGGAGGATGAGGCCGGGGTTGCCCCTCCGTGCCGCCGGGGGCATAGGGCGCGCGACTAT
>DASVUW010000355.1:0-6503 GCA_036386845.1 Allosphingosinicella sp.
ACTAAGTGCTTGAATCGATTGGCGGGAAATCAGGCGCCGAATTCTAGCTTCCGAATTCGACCGGCGGCGCGCGCCCTGTCACCCGCCACATCCGGTAGGGGGACTTGGCCGGCAGCGGCACCGGCTGAAGCCAGGCCGGGACCTTGCCCCGAACCAGCTGCATGTAGAAGCCGTCTTTGGCCTGGCTCGCATAGACGGTGGATTCGGAAAGGCCGGGGCAGAGCAGGACATAGTCGATCCCCCGCCGCTCGATCGTCGCCCGGGCGGCCTCCGCGGTTCCCCGGAACGTCCGCATCACGTCGATGATGTCGGCGCCGTTGCGGTGATAGGGGCCGGCCACGGCATCGTGGTGGGTAAGCGCGATCAGCCTCGGACCGAGGTCGACGAAAGTCAGCACCTGTCCCTTCGGCACCTGAGCCACCGGCTTCAGCGCGCCCAGGCCAGGGCACAGATTGTTGGCCTTGTTGACGACGTTCATCCCAGGCCTCGGCTTGGGCGGGAAGTAGCGCAGCATCTGTTGCGGAAGCAGGCCGGAGGCGAGAAGGAAGAGCGCTACGGTGCCCACCACGCGGACCGCCATGAAGCGGCTGGTGACGGTCAGCCACACGAGGGCGGTCGCCCCCGGCACCGCGAGCAGCTGGGCGGCCGGGCCGGCGCGGCTCTGCCAGAGGAGCAGGAGGGCGGCGAGCAAGGCCGGGGCGGCCGTTGCGGCCCAGGCGACGAGCTTGGGTTCTTCGCGCCGGTGGCGCCAGAGCATGACGGCATAGCCCACGAGCCCCGCCACTGGCAAAGCGGCGACGGTGATCGCGGTGGAATAGCCGTGCATGTAGAGCGGCCGGGCCTCGCGGACGTGGCTGAGCCACAATTGCACGAGCTCCGGCGAGGCGCCTTCGAGCCGGCCGAGGCAGTGCGGCCAGGCGAGGACGAACCCGGCCGCGAGCGCGGCGCCCGCGGCGGCGGCGGCGGCGAGTCGGAGCGGCCAGGAGCGCGGGGCGAGCAGCGCCATGCCGACCGCCATCGCACCGCCGGCGGCGACCACCGAAAGCCAGACGGGCGACAGGGCGTCGCAAACCGGCGCTCGGTTGGCGTAGGAAGCGAACAGCAGGAAGCCCAGGGCCGACCCGCCCGCCAGGCTTGCGCCATAGGTGGCGAGCCGCCGTCCCTCGTCCCGATCGCGCACCCACAGCAGCACCACGATCCCGCCCAGCAGGGCGAGATAGAGGAGCATCTCGAGGCCGATGACCAGCGAGAGGGCGGTTGCGATGCCGAGGAAGGCGCCGCCCCTCGCCCGCTTCGGGTCGACCAGGGAGGCGACGGCGACGGCGAGCAGGGCCAGCTGCCAGCCATGGTGGTCGATCCGGAGCGGCACCCACTGGTTCCGGACCGAGTGGCCGCACAGCAGGATCGCGACGGCGAGCGCGAAGGCCCAGGGCGAGATCAGCCGGCGGGCTGTCACGGCCACCGCCGCCATGGCCGCCGCCATCGGAAGGAGGGGCGCGAGCGCCACCGCGGCCTTCTCCGCCATGGGTCCGCCCACGAAAGGCGCCAGCGCCAGCTTGATTCCGGCGATCGGGAGGTCGACGAGACGCGACCAGTGGATGTCGGCGCCGAAGGGCGGGTTGAGGCGGTGCTGGCGGAGGTCGAACCAGTCCTGGCCCGCGATCAGTGCCCGGACCTGCATGATCCGCATATTGTCGTCGGTGTCGCCGAGCCAGAAGGCGTCGATCGGGCCCCGGCGCGAGTAAAGAAGGAAGGCCGAGGTTCCGAGCCAGAAGAGCAGCACCCACCAGCGCCAGCGTCGCTCCAGCCCAGCCACACCCTCCATCCGCATGGACCCTTTCCAACCCCTCGCCGCCGCATTAGTCCCTGCACCGCAAAGGGCAAGCAACCATCCGACCCCTCCTCATCCTCGTCGAGCGCTACGGCGCTCTGATCGCCCAGATGATCCGCTTCGGGCTCACCGGCGGGTTGCTGTCGCTGCTCGTCGCCGGCGGCTATTGGGCGGTCGCGGCCGTGCTCGACGTGGAGCCGATGCTTTCACTGACGCTCAACTACCTCGCCTTCACGCCGCTGGGCTACGTCCTCCACAGCCGATTCAGCTTCAAGGGCCATGGCGCTCGCGACCGGGCCGGAATCCGCAAGCTGCGCTTCTTCGTCATCAACACCTCCGGATTCCTGCTCAACCAGTTCTGGGTCTGGTATCTGGTGAAGCATCTGGGCGGGCCGATCTGGTGGTCGGTAATCCCGATCCTGTTCGTCACCCCGCTGGTGACCTTCTCAGTCCAACGGCAATGGGTGTTCAGCTAAATGGCCGAAAACTGATGGAACGCATCGTCTACGACCGGATGGCCGAGCTCGACAGCCGGCATTGGTGGTACCGGGCAAGGCGGGAGATCCTTGCCGACCTCATCGAGCGGCGGATCCCGCTGCCGGACGACCCGCGGATCCTCGAAATAGGCTGCGGGACCGGGCACAACCTCGTCATGCTCAGGCGCTTCGGCCGCGTCGACGCGATCGAGATCGACCCCGCAGCCCGGGCCATCGCCAGCCGGCGCCTCGGCCACCCGGTGATGGACTCCCCGCTCCCGGCGCTGACGGGGGTCGAGGATGGGGCCTACGACCTCGTCGCCATCCTGGACGTTCTCGAGCATGTCGAAGAGGATCGCGAGGCGCTGGAGAGCATCGCGCGCAAGCTCCGACCCGGCGGCCGGATCCTCATCGCGGTCCCGGCGCATCCCTGGATGTGGAGCGCCCACGACGTCGTCAACCACCACAAGCGCCGCTACACGCGCAAGACCCTGAAGGCGGTGGTCGCCGCCGCCGGGCTCGAGCTCCAGATGATGAGCTGGTTCAACAGCCTGCTCTTCCCGCTCGCCGCCGCCGCCCGCTTCGCCGGCAGGCTTCGAGGGAAGGAGGACAGCGACGACAAGCTTCCGCCGGCGCCGCTCAACGCCTTGTTCCAGGCTATCTTCGGAGTCGAGCGCTACGCTATCGGTCGGCTGCCATTCCCGCCCGGAGTCTCGCTTGTGGCGATCGTCTCCGCCTCATGAGCGACATGGCCTAAACTCGGCTCGCCGCCAGCGTGCCCGGCAATCTCGGCGACGATGTAGAGAGGGCGGTGCTTCGATTCCATGTAGAGCCGGCCGAGATACTCGCCGATCATCCCGAGCACGAACATCTGAACCGCGCCGAGCACGACCACCACGAGCATCAGCGAGGTCCAGCCCTGGATGGCGCTCCCGGTGAAGAAGCCCACGGCGATATAGGCCACCAGCAGTAGCGACGCGGCGACCAGCCAGAGGCCGATATGGCTGGCCATGCGCAGCGGGGCGGTCGAGAAGCCGGTGACCGCGTCGAGCGCGAAGCGAACCATCTTCGACAGCGGATATTTGCTCTGCCCGGCATGCCGCTCCGCCCGGTCGTAGGCGATCGGCGCCTGCCGGAACCCAACCCAGGCGACCATCCCGCGGATGAATCGCGCCTGCTCGGGAAGGCTCAGCAGGGCATCGAGCGCCCGCCGGCTCATGAGCCGGAAATCCCCGGTGTCCCGCGGGATCTCGATCTCGGCCAGCCTGGAGAGGAGGCGGTAGAAGAGCTTCGCTGTGCCGCGCTTGAACGCCGTCTCGCCCGCCCGAGCCCGCCGCACCGCATAGACGACGTCGGCGCGCTGCCGGTCCATCTCCGCGAGCATGTCCCCCAGGAGCTCGGGCGGATCCTGGAGATCCGCGTCGATGATCAGGATCCGCTCTCCCGAGCACAGGTCGAGCCCGGCGGTGAGAGCGAGCTGGTGGCCGTGGTTGCGCGACAGGTTGATCGCCACCAGTCGCGGATCGGTCGCGGACAGGGAACGCATCATCTCCCAGCTGCGATCGCGCGAGCCGTCGTTGACGAGGACGATCTCATAATCCTCGCCCGCCACGGAGCGCGCCGCCGCCGTCAGCCGGCCGTGGAGCTCGGCAAGGCACTCCTCCTCATTGTAGCAGGGGACGACGATCGACAGGGAGGGCGGGCTCATTCGAGTTCCTGATCGGCGGACGGAGCGGGGCGGCCGACTCGATACAACACGCTGGCGCCGCTTTGCCAGACCGGCTGCAGGCCGCGGGCCAGAGCCGGGTCTGCGCGGGGCGTGTTGATCAGCCACACATAATCGAACTTGTCCCGCGGGAATTGCGCAAGCGATCGGTCCAGGGTGAGCCAGCGCTCGCCCGGGCAGGGTCGGTCGAGCACCTGCTGGGAGGGGTCGCGGGAGAAATATCCGTTGTCCGGATAATGGGCGGTGAGCAGCTGCGCCCCGCTCATCGACCATTGGTCGTTCGAGAATGCGTCGCGCCGGACCAGGGCAAGGGCGGGCAGATGCTCGAGCCGCTGCATCGCCCAGCTCCTCCTGCAGCTGACGCCGACGAACGAGATCACCCGGGCGCCCCTCGGGATATGGTCGACGGCGGCGAGCTCCCGATCATAGGCCCGGTCGTACATCCAGAAGCTCACAGTATTGCCGGCCAGTCGGGCGCCGGCGAAAAGCAGCCCGGCCGCAGCGAAGGCGGCGCCGGCGCGCCCGGCAAAGGCGGGCCGGTAGCGGATCGCGATGACCGCGACGGCCAGAATGTAGGGCGCGAGCCGCATGTCGGCGTAATTGGATCCGAAGACGATCCGGGGAAGGCAGACATAGACCAATGCGAGGAAGAGGGCGGAGGCGGCGAGGTTGCGCGAATATTCCAGCTTGCGCCGGTAGATGAGCCCGGCCAGCAGGACGAGGCCGATCACCGCCAAAGCGGCCTGGTCCCACTCGTACCAGCGATCCCTGAGCGCCATCCTAACCCAGTTCACCTTCTGCTCGAAATTGAACCAGACCGCCGTCTGGCCCGCCACCTGGTCGCCGCTGCGCCAAAGCAGCATGAGCAGCACCGGCGGCGCGAGCGCGAGGCAATGGAGCCCGCTGTTGAACCCGGCTTTCCAGAGCGGCCGCTTGAGGTCGACCTGGCGGACCAGCTCGGCCGAGAAGGCCATCACTCCGAGCGTGCCCCAGCCGAAGGCGTGGCAGATCCAGAGCAGGATGGAGATCGGAACGAACAGGCCGGCCCGGAGCCTCAACCGTCCAAGCCGGGCGAGCCTCAGCCAGAAGGCGAAGGCGAGGAAGGCGAGCGCCATCGACAGTGCGAAATTGACGAAGCCGAACATGAGCGGGAAGCAATAGGCGAGGGGGAGCGCGAAATAGGCGGTCGGGGGAATCCGTTCGTGCACCTCGCGGGCCACCCAGAGGAAGCCGGCCGCGGTCAGGACCGGGATGGCAATGGCGATCAGCTTCACCGCGGATTCGAGGCCGATCAGCGCCGCCAGCGGAACCACCAGCAGGTCTACGCCGAGATTTCCGATCAGCGCCCACTGGAAGTCGTAATATCCCTGCAGGACGGCGGACCGGCCGATCTCCATCTGGACGTGATACCGCCCCATATGGCCGGGCAGGTCAACCAGCGGAGTCACGTCCGGCCAGAGCATCGGCACACCGCAGGCGAGCACGGCCGCCAGGACGAGGGCGGGATGCTCCCACCATGCGCGCGGCTGGCGGGCGCTCGCGCTCTCTCGTTCGGCAGGCGTGGAAGTCATTGCGCCCCGGCAAATCCTGGCTTGAGGCTGTTGCCTCTTCCGTCCGGCGGGGAAATTCAACCTCTAACTTGGGAAGGGCGCCCGGGCGCGAGGGGATGGGAGCCCCCACCCGGCCGTCGGCCGACGAGCGTTAAAGCCCGGTACAGCCGCCTGAATCTACGGGACCAGTGTGGAGGGGAGATCCGACCCCGAGTCCCAAGGAGTTGATAATGAACAAGATATTTTTCGCCGGCGCCGCTTTGGCGGCGCTTTGCGCAGCCCCGGCTTCGGCCCAGCCGGCCGAGGGCCGAGCGCGCTTGGCTCAGCCTCAGACCCGTGCGGCCGTTGCGGCGCAAGTCGAGACGCGCTTCGCCCGGGCCGATTCCAATCGCGACGGCTTCGTCACCCAGGACGAGGTCCGGGCCCGGAGCGAGGCCCGCCGCCAGCAGCGCGGCGAGCGCCGCAGGCAGCGTTTCGAGCGGCTCGATGCCAACAATGACGGAATGATCAGCCGGGCGGAATTCGACTCGCTCCGCGCGGCGCGCGGCGGCGACCGCGGCGAACGCCGCGCGATGCGCTTCGAGCGTCGCGGCGAGCGCTTCGCCCGCCGTGGCAGCCAGGGCGGCGGGATGATGGCCCGCTTCGGAGCCCGAGCCTTCGCGGCGATGGATTCCAACCGGGACGGCCGGGTCGCCCTTGCCGAGGCGCAGCGAGTCGCCCTCCAGCGCTTCGACCGGGTCGATTCCAACCGCGACGGGACGATCAGCCTGACCGAGCGCCAAGCGGCCCGGGCGGCGAGGCAGGAGCGTCGGGGGGACTGAGTTCGCGTTCCAAAATCCTCCCCCGGATTTCCGGGGGAGGGGGACCAAGCGAAGCTTGGTGGAGGGGTTCTTCCGGCTCAGCAAGGCCCCTCCACCACC
>DASVUW010000356.1:0-4249 GCA_036386845.1 Allosphingosinicella sp.
GCCGGCCCGCCAGCACAAGGGCCATTCCGAGCCTGGCGTTGACCTCGCCCGGATCGCCCTGCCGCGCCGCCAAAGCCGCGCGGTAGAACGCCTCGGCCTCCGAGTAGCGGCCGGCGCCGACCAGCGAATCCGCCTGCGGAGCCGAGCCGAGCCTGGCCCGTTCCCGCGGCAGTTCGCGCTCGACCTCGGCGAAGATTTCCCGTGCCGGCGAGACGGCCGGATCCACCAGGCCGCGCGCCTGCCCCTCGGCAAGCACCTTTTTGGCCTCGGCCGCCTGGCCGGCCTGCCTGAGCAGCTGGGCCATGCGAAGATACTCGTCCGTCCGGGCCAGCGCCCCGACCGCGCGCATCAGTCGAAGCAGGTCGATCTCCTGTCCGCCGGTCGGAGCGGCGAGCTGCCGGTAAATGACGAGCGCTTCGCGCCAATGGGCCGGCGTCGGATAGGCGCCGACCAGCGCCCGGCCGGCAGCCGCGGCGGCCGCCACGGGCCCCTTCTGGAGCACGGTGAGCCGCTGCCGGTACGAAGCGGCGGACGCGCGCGCCCCCGTTTTCTCGCGCTCGGCCAACGACTGCTCCAGGAGGCCGGCCGCGCCCTCGGAATCGCCTTGCGCCACCTTGACCTGGGCGAGGTTGGCAAGCACGTCTGGATCGTTCTGCTTCATCGCCTGGAGCCGGGTCCAGTGAGTTCTGGCGGTGGCGAGATAGCCGGCCTTGAAGGCGATCCCCCCGCGAACGTCGAGATAGGAAGCCAATTTCTCCTCCGTCGTCCTCGGGCTGGCGATGAGACGGTCCAGCGCCGGCGCTCGAAGCGCGTCGTCGCTCCGCAGGCGGCCGAGCTCGAGCTCGAGCAGCGCCAGCCAGTAAAGCGCGTCCGGTCCTTTGGCTGCCCGCCGCGCCGCGGCCAAAGCCGAATCCTGAACGGCCGGCGGACCGCGCAGCGCTTCCCCCAGCGCCCGCAGCGCCCTGGCCTCCTGCTTCGTCACGGACATCGTGGCACCGCCATATTCGACGGTGGTGAAGACCTGGCCGGCGACCGGAGCGGCCCCGGCGAGCGCGAGCGCCAGCGCCGCTCCGGACACGAGGGCGAACCGCCACTTTTTCCTGCTCATTGCCATTCGACCTCCCGCGGCGACTCCGCCAGGCATTGTGAGACGTGAAGGCCCGTTCGTCGACCCCACAGCGTCGCCCCAGCGAAGGCTGGGGCCCCGGGGGGTGAAAGGCGCGGTGCTCTTCACCCCCCGGGATGCCAGCCTTCGCTGGCATGACGTGCAAGGAATCCTGCATCATCGCGGAACACCCTGTCGCAAGCCGATTCGGCCTTCGCCTAGGCGCCCTTCGTCATTGCGAGCGCAGCGAAGCAATCCTGCGCAGTCTCCGGGACCTGCTGGATGGTTGTGGGCCCTTCAAACTGACCCACTACCTGCTGGATGGCTTCGTCGCTTTGCTCTACCGCAATGACGGATCTCCAGCCGCACCGTCCGAATGGATTTCCGCTTTCGTGGGAATGGCCTATGGTTCGCTTATGCGCCCAGCCCTCCTCCTCGCCCCGCTGCTCCTCCTCGCCGCCTGCGAGCCGGAGCCCGAGAACATCCAGGCCAGGGCCGAGACCCTGTCCCGCGAGCTCGAGGAACGCG
The DNA here is from genome assembly GCA_036386845.1 of Allosphingosinicella sp. Taxonomy (GTDB): domain Bacteria; phylum Pseudomonadota; class Alphaproteobacteria; order Sphingomonadales; family Sphingomonadaceae; genus Allosphingosinicella. The sequence continues at coordinate 1,634 of DASVUW010000356.1, forward strand.
CCAACCAGATCCGCGCCGAAGCCGAGAACGGGGTCGAGGCCCAGGCCGCCCCGCTCGAAAACGAGGCCGACGCTTTGCTCAACCGGATTGCGGGCGACACTCCCGCCAATGGCGCCGGCGAGCCGGCCAACGCCCAATAGGCTTGAGGCGCCAAATCGATAATCCGGCATTCAGCAACGGCGCCGTAACGATCGCTTCGCAACCCGAGGAGAGCGATCCGATGCCGTCCCCCTTCCTTCTCGCCGCCGCCGCCGGCCTGTCCCTCGCCGCCACGGCCGCCGTGGCCTGCGGGCCGCGTCCGGGTCCGCTCCGTGCACTCACCGATTCCGACATCGCCGCCTACGCCTCCGCACGGTTCGACAAGCGGGCGATGATGTTCAAGCGGGTGGCGCTCGGCCGCCATCGCGGCCTGCCCGTCGTCGCAATCCATCCGTGCGGCGACGTCTGCCCGGTCTACACCCGCCGGATCGTCCATTACGACGTGCCGCTGGCCGATTGCGAGCGCCGCGGCGGGATCATCCGCCAGGAGCTCATGCCGATGGGCCCGGCCATGGCCCGCAAGCCCTTCTGCGTCCCCGCGATCCTCGCCAGGCCCGACTGACCGGCAATCGTGCAACTCTCTCCCCGCCAGGGCGCTTAGCCGGGCGAGGAGACACGCCAATGACCGACGATTTCTCGAAGGGCGACAAGGTCGCCTGGAAGAGCCACGGCGGCGAGGCGCACGGCAAGGTCGTCAGGAAGCAGACCGGACCCACCCGCATCAAGGGCCACAAGGTCGCCGCGAGCCCCGAAAACCCCCAGTTCATCGTCGAGACGGCGGAAGGCAAGCGCGCCGCCCACAAGCCGGGAGCGCTGAGGAAGGATTAGGCCGGCCGCACCATTCGGCTGGCTTCGGCCTCTCGCCTCGTGCCTCCGGCCCGGGTTGATGCCGCCGCCTATGCTGCCCGATTGCTCGAAGGCCGGCCCTCGGCCGCCTCGCTCCGCTTCGAAGCCAAAGCCCGGCGAAGTGCCGCGCCTTGCTCGCCCGCCCCTGAAACCGGCCGGCGCCCCCCAGTGCAAGCGCCTCGACGCAATGGAAAAAGAAGCGTGTCCTCCTTTAAGGGCGGCCCCTCCCTTAGGTCGCGCCAGATGTGGGCTTTACCTTTTGGGCTCGTGGAGGCTATTGATCCAATATGACCAAAGCTCCGATCAAGAAGAAGCCCACTCGGGAGACGACCGATCCTGTCGTAGCCGCTAGAACGGATACCTTGGCAGATTTTATTGCCGCGGTTTCCAGCTTTGCCGGCAACGAGCCTCGATTAAAGTGCTATCGCGGCCAAAGGGACGTCAGCTGGCGAAATGTACCGGGGCTATTTCGCCCTGATCTTGAGGAACTGGAACGCCACGAGAAGAGGGCCGTTCGGGATCTTATATCGGTTCATCAGAATGAGTTTGCCGCGGACCAGACGATGTTCGATCGATTGGTCAGGATGCAGCATTTTGGTCTGCCGACGGCTTATGGATGTTTCGTTGAACCCGCTCGTGGCGCTATATTTTGCAAGCGATCCGGGAGAAGATGCAGCCGGTTCAGACGGAGTCGTCACAGCCTTTGCAGTTCCGGAAGATCGTGAAAAGTATTTCGATAGCGATGCCGTCAGTTGTTTAGCCAATCTCGCAAACCTTACGGCGGAGGAAAAGGCCGAAATCATCCGAATCCGGAACGCGCGCGTCGCAGGCACGCCTAAACATGTCGAAATCAAGAGGATAAATGCTGAGCCGGTTTATGAGAGGCTTCATCAGTTCATTCGTGCGGAGAAACCGCATTTTCTGCCGATCATAGACCCTATCGACCTGTTCAAACCCTATTACGTCCACCCGAAGATGAGCAACCGGAGGATCCTCGCCCAGTCCGGGGCCTTCATCATTCATGGCCTCCCCGCCCCCAAACGAATCAACTTCGCGCACGTCATCACTGAAACACGGTTCGTCATTCCCGAAGCTTCGAAGCGCGGCTTTAGAGCCGCCCTTGAGCTTTTGGGCATCAACGAGAGCACGCTTTTCCCCGAGATCGACCGCGCGGCCAAACGGATCCAGGCCAGCTATTCAAGGCCATAATGGCCGTGCGCACCGGCCCCGTCGGCAGCGGCCCACCCCACCCGGCAGACGAGGCCATGCGTGATCCCACGACAACCCAGACCGCTGGATCGTTAGTAGCGGCGCCGCCCCGCCACCCTCAGAGCCGCTCCTCGATCCAGTCCCACATGACCTGCGGGAGCCACCCGCAATAAGTGCCTTCGAGCACCTGGGCGACGACGATCAGGTCGTCGCTCTCCAGCCCCTGGTGGAGATCGGCATTGACCTCACCCGCCGTCAGCGGAGTCGTGATGAAGTAGACCCGCTCGAATTCCTCGACGGTAATATAATGATAGGCCTCGAGCCGCTCCATGAACGCGGCCAAAGCGGAGTCGTGATCGGCCCTTTCCGGGTTCAGCTTCCAGGTGACCAGATAAACGCCCATGCCTGCACTCCCACGAACAGAACCGCATAGTCGACCGGCGCACGCGGGACAAACGGCCTTCCGTCCGCGAGGCCTCATGCAGCCGTCCCCGCCTCCTGCCGCTTTGCCGGGCTTCAGCC
>DASVUW010000357.1:0-3607 GCA_036386845.1 Allosphingosinicella sp.
GAGCCGGAGCCGGAGCCGGAGCCGGACCCGGAGCCGCCGCCCGAGCCGGAGCCGGAAATCCCCACAACGCCCCCGGCACCGTCGGCGGAGGCGAACGGGCTTTGAATTTTGCCTGGTGGAACTGGTCGGCGTCCTGCGCTGGTCACCCCTCCACCACCTTCGGCGGTCCCCCTCCCCATCGCTTCGCGATGGGGAGGCAAATCAGCCCGGCACCAGATCGAAGGCGATCGTCGTTCGCCGTTCCTCGGTGTGGAAGGGCACGGTGCCATGCCACATGTAGGATGGGAAGAGGACGAGCCGTCCCGGCTTCGGCCGGATGAACCGCTCGGCCGGGAGCTCGGGCACCGTCGGAAAGGGCGGCTGGCCGAGGCGGAGCCAGCCCTCCTTGCTCTCGCGCTCCAGCGCCCCGTCCGGAGTCTCCACGTAAAAGGCGGAGGAGATCCAGCCTTCATGGTGCAGGTGATCGAGGTGGAAGCCGCCCGGACGGAGGCGAACCGACCAGGCGCCGACGATCCGGTAGCCGCCGCGGTTGCGCCGGCGAAGGGGGTCGTCCCCGGTGCCGAGCCCGGCGAGATGTTCGCGGATGGGCCCGTCGAGGGCCTCGAAGAAGGCCTGGATCGCGGGGTCGCTCGACCCGGACAGAAGATAGGTGGTCTGCGTTCCGTGGCGAAGCGACTGGGCTGATGGGTGCTCCGCCATGACGTGGTGCCTGTCGAGCGCCGTTCTCAAATCGCGAAGGAAGTCCGCCTGGGTCGCCCAGCCGGGGGGCGGCCCCAGCTCATAGGTCCCGACCGTCGACTCGTAGTCGCAAAGCTGGCGGTAGAGCGGATCGCCCGCAGCCCGTGCCGCCGTCGCGGCCCAGGCAAGCACCGACTGGTCGAGCGGCTTCACGCCTATAGCCTTGCGCATGGCCAGAAGCGCCGGGCCTGGACGGCCCAGCGCGAGGCTCACGATGGTCGACTGGACGAGCGCGGCAACCTCGTCGGGGGCGAGCTTCTCGCCGCGCCGGGCATGGCGCTCGGCGTCGGCCAGGCGGCCGGCTTCCAGAGCCGATTGAGCGGCCGCGAGCACCAGCGAGAGATCGTCCGGGAGATGTCCCGCCGCACGGTCCAGCAGGTCGGCCGCCCGGTCCTGGTTCCCGGCGGAGGCGAGCAGCTTCGCCTTGGCAAGGAGCAGCGGCGCCGGGGGCGCTCCGGCGTGGAACGCCTGGTCGAGCGCCGCCTGCGCGGCGGCCAGGTCGCCCCGGGCCATCCAGAGGAAGTCGGCCCGTTCGGCGGCGATCGCCGGCAGGTTCGGAGCACGGCGCGCCGCTTCGAGGTAAGCGGATTCGGCGGCCTCCGTCTCGCCGCACGCGACGTGCGCCCTGGCCTTGACCTGCCAGCTGAGCGGGGAATCGAGGCCGACGGCGAAGCCCTTGGAAAGCGCATCCAGGGCTTCCTGGCCGCGGCCCCGCTCGATCAGCGTCGCGGCGAGATTGTGCCACGCCGAGCCGCTCTTCGGGAAGGCGCCGGCGGCCCGACGGTCGACGTCCAGCGCTTCCTCGTGCCGGTGCGATAGCTTGAGGGCGGCGGAATGGAGGACCAGGACATCGTGGGTCGCTCCGGCGGCCGCGGCGAGCCGTGCGCTGATCTCGAGCGCCTCCGCCGACCGCCCCTCGTTGAGGAGCGAGTAAGCGCGCTCGATGAGGTCGGAATTCACGCGCTGCGCCTCAACGTCGTCACCCCGGACTTGATGCGGGGTCCATCAACACGGTCTTCGGAAAAGTGGCAAGGACGGTGTTCATGGATCCCCGGTCAAACCCGGGATGACGAGTCTTCCATCAGCCCCGGCACCTCGTCGAGCAGCTCGCGCGCGAGGAAGCCGATCCGGCCGATGCGCTTCGCGAGCGCCCGTCCCGCCTCGCCGTGGAGATGGACTCCCCAGAGCGCCGCCGTCAGAGGATCGGCCCCGCGGGCCGCGAGGCCTCCGACGATCCCGGCGAGAGCGTCGCCCGAGCCGGACGTGGCGAGGCCCACTCCGCCGCCGGTGAAGCGGAAGGCTTGGCCGTCGGGGGCGACGATATAGCTGTACTGCCCCTTGATCAGCGAAACGGCGCCGAACGTCCCGGCCGCCCGGCGCGCTGCGGCGAGCGGGTCGGCTTCGACTTGATCCACCTCGCATTCGAGCAGGCGCGCCATTTCGCGGGCATGGGGAAGGAGGATAGCCCCACCCTTCCAGGCGCGGAGGGTCTCGGCCCTGGGCGCGAGGCTTCCGAGCACTGCGGCGTCGAGCACCAGCGGCTTGTCGAGGCCGCTTCCCAGGAGTGAATCGAGCATCGTATCGAGCGGCGGCCCATGCTGGAGACCGCAGCCGATCAGGATCGCCTGGGCTCCCGCCGCCCATTCGAGCAGGGGCTGGATCGCTTCGACGGCGATGCAGCCTTCGTCCGTCTCCGGGCAGCCGACGACCCGGGCCTCGGGCATTGCGACGGCGAGACCGGGGGCGACGCTGGCCCCGGTGGCGATCTGGAGCTTGCCGGCCCCGGCCCGGAGCCCGCCCGTCCCGGCGAGCAAAGCGGCGCCGGCGAGCTCGCGGCTCCCGGCGACGACGAGGAGCCGGCCACGATCCTCCTTGTCGCCGTCCTCCGGATGCTCGGGAAGCGGAAATCGGCGGAGCAGGCCGGCGTCGAGGATCTCGAACCCGGTCACCGCGCTGCGACCATCGCGTCGGGCTCGGAGGTGATCGGAGCGTCCTCCTCGATCAGGGGCGCGGCGAAATTGTAGCAGACCAATTTGGGCACGCAGTCCTTCTCGTCGTCCGGCTCGAACTCGTACTGGAGCAGGCCGCAATTGACGACGTCGCCTTCCCGGTCGATCGCCAGGATCTGCGCCTCGTCCAGCTCCTCCAATATGTAGCGGAAGCAGAGCACGACGACCTGGTGGCAGACGATCAGCACCCGCCGGTCGGCATGATGGAGGCTGACCGTGTCGAGCGCGCTGCGGAGCCGGAGGATGACGTCGGCCCAGCTCTCGCCGCCGGGCGGGCGATGGTAGAATTTGCCGAGAAGCGTGCGCTGCTCCGCCTGCTCGGGGAATTTCTCGCGGACTCCGGCCGTGGTCAGCCGGTCCCACAGGCCGAACTCGCGCTCGCGAAGCCGCTCGTCCTGGCGCGGGGCCTTGGCCCCCGGGACCGAGCCTCCAGCCCTGCAGATCGCTTCGGCGGTCTGCCGGGCTCGGACGTAGGGGGAAGTGAGGACCACCTCGGGCCGCTCATCTTCGGGCAAGGCCGCGAACCAATGTCCGAGCGCGTCGGCCTGGCGCTTGCCGAGCTCGCTCAGCGGCACGTCGACGTCGCGAATGTCGAGGTCGATCACGCCGAGACCCGCGGCGTCCGCCGCGTCGCGCGCGACGTTTCCGGCGCTCTGTCCGTGGCGGACGATCCAGAGCTTGGCGGGCCATCTTTGTCTCATCGCCGGAATGAAAGCGCGAGAAGGCTCAGAGTTCATTTGCCTCCCCATCGAAGATGGGGAGGGGGACCATGCGAAGCATGGTGGAGGGGTAGATGGCGAGGCGCACGGAGCGTTCACTAGCGAACCGCCAAGTCCGCGCCGACTACCCCTCCACCACCC
>DASVUW010000358.1:0-13727 GCA_036386845.1 Allosphingosinicella sp.
GGACGCTTCGGCCCGCGACAAGGGCAAGGCGGTCGGTGAGGCCGCGGCCAAGCTGGCGCTCGCCGCGGGCGGCTTCGATTCCGCGCGCAAGCCCGTCCCCTATCGGCCGCGCACCTCAGCGGGAATGTGGACCGCGACCCAGCTGCCGGTCTACCAGCCCTACGCCTTCACCTTCAAACCCTGGATCCTTCCGAGCTACGATTCGGTCCGGCCGGCGGCGCCGCCCGCCTTGACCAGCGAGCGCTGGGCGAGGGACTTCGACGAGATCAAGCGGCTCGGAGCGAAGACCAGCACCGAGCGGACGGCTCAGCAGTCGCTGATGGCGCGCTACCGGATCACGCCCAACATGACTCCGAGCCTCCGCCTGATCGCCGACGCCAAGGGCCGCTCGGCAGTCGAGAATGCGCGGATGTTCGCTCTGGTCGCGATGGTCTCGGACGATGTCGGGATCGCCACCGGCGACGCCAAGCTCCACTACAATTTCTGGAGGCCGATCACCGCGATCCGCAACGCCTCTGACGACGGCAACGACGCCACCGCCGAGGATCCCGCCTGGGAGCCGCTGATCGGGACCCCCAACCATCCCGAATATCCCTGCGCGCATTGCAGCGGTTCGGCCGCGATCGCGGAGGTTCTGAAGGCGGAGGTCGGAGCGGCGCCGCCGGGCGGAGTCCGGGTCCATTCCCGCTCCATCCCGAACAGCATCATCCAAGTGCTTCCGAGCTGGGACGAATGGGTCAAGGAAGTCTCGGTCTCGCGCATGTACGGCGGAGTCCACTACCGGTTCTCGAACGAGGCGGGCGAGGAGATGGGCCGAAAGGTCGCCGCGATGGCGCTTGCCAAGGTGATGCGGCCGCTTGCCGTGAAGGGGAAGAAGAAGGGGTAAGCCTCCTAACTCCTCCCCGAGATTTCTCGGGGAGGGGGACCGCGCGAAGCGCGGTGGAGGGGTTCTTCGGAGTCCGTGAGGCCCCTCCACCAGGCTTCGCCCGGTCCCCCTCCCCTGCAAATGCAGGGGAGGATTTATTCGCCGCAAACCCCGCCATTGCGTCCCTCCAAGCCCTTTGCTAGAGGCCCCGCTCCTACCGGCCCCGGAAGCTTTTTCCGGGGGGCAGTGACGTGCGGTCGTGGCGGAACTGGTAGACGCGCAGCGTTGAGGTCGCTGTGGCCGAAAGGCCGTGGAAGTTCGAGTCTTCTCGACCGCACCATATCGCGCGAATAAGACATCGTCCGGGGGGGCGATGTCCGCGTGATGTCCCTCGAAGAGGGGGATGATGGCGGAGACCACCCAAACCAAGCCCGCCTTCGGCTTCTGGATCTGCCTCGCGCTGGTGATCGGAAACGTCATCGGCACGGGCATCTTCCTCCTGCCCGCCGCGCTCGCGCCTTACGGGGCGAACGCCGTCGCCGGATGGCTGGTGACGATCGCGGGCTGCCTGTGCCTGGCTCAGGTCTTCGCCGCTCTTGCGCGCGCCCTGCCGGAAGCGAACGGCCCGTACGACTATATCCGCCCGGCGCTCGGAGCGCCCGCGGCCTTCTTCGTCATGTGGAGCTACTGGATTTCGACCTGGGTGACGAACGCGGCCGTCGCTATAGGCGCGGTCAGCTATCTCTCCACCCTCGCGCCCGCCTATTTCGAACCCTTTTACGCGGGCCCGCTGACGGCGGCGGCCTTCGTCATCCTGTTCACCGCCATAGCGATGCGCGGGGCCAAGGCGTCGGGCGAGGTCCAGGTGGCGACGACGATCCTGAAGCTCCTTCCGCTGCTGGCCGTCGTCGCGCTCGCCGCGTTCGTGCTTGGAGGACAAGGCGAGGCGGCGGGCGGGCTCGCGCCGGCGCCGCTCCAGCCCTCCTCGGTCGCTGCAGCCGCGACCCTCACCTTGTGGGCGATGCTCGGGTTCGAATCGGCGACCGTGCCGTCCGGGCGAATCCGCGATCCTCAGCGGACGGTGCCGCGCGCGATCCTGGCGGGCACGTTCCTCGTCGGAATCGTCTATCTGCTCGTTACCTGGGCCGTTTTCCTTCTGCTCCCGACCGACGAGGCGGCCGGATCGTCCGCGCCGCTCGCGGACCTGATCGGGCGCTACTGGGGCTCCGGCTTCGCTCATCTCATCGCCTTGTTCGCGGCGATCAGCGCTCTCGGCGCGCTGAACGGCTGGGTGTTCATCCAGGCGGAGGTGCCGCTGACCCTGGCGCGGGGCGGGGTCTTTCCGGCGGCCTTCGCGAGGCTCAACCGGGCGGGGACCCCGATGGTCGGCCATGCCCTCGGCTGCGCGCTGAGCTGCGCGCTGATCGCGACCAACCTCAGCCGCGGAATGGCCGCTTTGTTCGAGTTCATGATCCTGCTCGCGACGGCGGCGACCCTCGTCCTCTATCTTCTCGCCGCGCTGTCCGCCCTGGTCCTTCGCCGAAGGGGCGTGCTCGGAGGAGCGCTGGTGGTGGCCACCGCGGCCGGCGGGACCTTGTTCGCCTTATGGACTTTCTACGGGGCCGGCCTCGAGGCGACGGCGTGGGGGCTGGCGCTGCTCGCCAGCGGAGTCCCGGTCTATCTGATCATGCGGCGAAACCTGTTGCGGCCCCGGACCGTTGAGCCGGTTTCATCGACAGTCGAGGAATGAGGCCGCAATGGCGGACGAGGTACAGGATCGCGGGCGGATGTCCGAGCGCGAGTGGCGCGAGAAGCTGACCGCCGAGCAATATCGGGTGCTTCGCGAGGCGGGCACCGAGCCGGCCTTCAGCGGCCGCTACGTCGACAATCACGAAGAGGGCGAATATCGCTGCGCGGGCTGCGGGGAATTGCTGTTCGACAGCGAGGCCAAGTTCGACAGCGGCAGCGGCTGGCCGAGCTTCACCGAGCCTGCGGCGCCGACGGTCAGCGAGCATGCCGACATGAGCCACGGAATGCGCCGGGTCGAAGTGCGCTGCGCCAAATGCGACGGCCATCTCGGGCACCTGTTCCCCGACGGGCCGGCGCCGACGGGCCTTCGCTACTGCATCAACAGCGCCTCGCTGGACTTCAAGGGAAGGAAATAGATTGCTCCCCTCCCTGGAAGGGAGGGGCCGGGGGTGGGTCCGCCGAAGGCGTCCGAAACTCCAACTCAGCAAAAGTCTCGCTACGCTTGCCTACCCACCCCTTGCCCCTCCCTTTCAGGGAGGGGAGCCAAGTGGGAACGCTTGTCCGCCGACCCGTCCGGCCCTAGGCTCCGGCCTCGATGGCCAGTGATGCTTCCCCCCCGCCCTCCCGGCTGCGCCGGACCCTGATCACGACCCTCAAGATCGGGTTGTACGGCGGCCTCATCGCGCTCATCGCCCTCGTCGTTGCGGTCGGAGTCGCGATGAGTTCGCTTCCGAGCTACTCGGAGCTCGTCCGCCGCGACGATCTCGGCCAGATGATCCGGGTCCGCGCGGCGGACGGGTCGGAGCTGATCGCCCTGGGCCCGAGCTTCGGCGAATGGCTGAGCTACGACCAGATACCCGACATCATGAAGGACGCGATGGTCGCGGTCGAGGACAAGCGGTTCCGCTCGCATATCGGAGTCGATCCGATCGGCCTCGCCCGCGCCGCCCGGGTCAGGGTCGCGAAGGGCCGCTGGACCCAGGGCGGCTCGACCATCACCCAGCAGCTCGCCCGCAACATCTTCCTGACCAACAGCCGGACCTTCGGCCGAAAGGGGCGCGAGGCCGTCCTGGCGCTGGCCCTGGAGCGGCGATTCTCGAAGAACCAGATCCTCGAACTCTATCTCAACCGAGTCTATTTCGGCGGCGGCGCCTACGGGATCGACGCCGCCTCGCGCCGCTTCTTCGGCCATTCGGCGAAGACCTTGAGCCTGTCGGAGGCGGCGATCATCGCGGGTCTCGTCAAGGCGCCGTCCAATTATTCCCCGACGGCGGACGTGGAGGCGGCCCGGGGCCGGGCCGCCGTCGTCATCCGGCTCATGCAGGAAAATGGCGATATCAGCCCGGCCGTGGCCGCGGCGGCGGAGCCGGCCGAGGTGCAGATGGCGCCCACTGCCAAGCAGAACAGCGTCCGTTATTTCACCGACTGGGTGCTGCCGCAGCTGGACACCCTGATCGACGAAAGCGTGGAGCCGATCGACGTCTGGACGACTCTGGATCCCAACATGCAGCGCCTCGGCGACCAGGTGATCAACGCGACCACCCCGGCGGGGGCCCAGGGCGCCCTGATCGCGCTCGACCGGGACGGCTCGATCCGGGCCATGATCGGCGGCCGCGACTATGTCCGGTCGCTCTACAACCGGGGCACCCAGGCGACCCGGCAGCCGGGCTCGTCGTTCAAGCTCTTCGTCTACCTCGCGGCGATCGAGGCCGGCTACAAGCCCGACGACATCGTCCAGGATTCCCCGATCAGGATCAACGGCTGGAGCCCCCGCAACAACAATGGCGGCTTCTCCGGCCAGGTACCGCTCCGCCAGGCCTTCGCCCAGTCGATCAACACCGTCTCGGTCCGCCTCGCCCAGGAAGTGGGCTTCCGCACCGTGGCCGACATGGCCCAGCGCTTCGGAATCACCACGCCCGTCGTCACCCATCCGTCGATGGCGCTCGGAAGCTCCGAAGTGCGGCTGATCGACATGACCCGAGCCTTCGCCTCGGTCGCGGCGAAGGGGAATGCGGTGGTGCCCTACGGGATCCGACGGGTCACCACCGCGAACGGGCAGATCCTCTACCAGCATCAGCCCGACGAGAACCGGGTCCTGGTCGCCCCCTGGGTGGCCGCCCAGATGACGGACCTGCTCCAGGCGGCGGTCCTGACTGGAACGGGGCGGGGCGCCCAGATCGGGCGCCCGGTGGCCGGCAAGACGGGAACGACCAGCTCCAACAAGGACGGCTGGTTCCTCGGCTTCTCCAGCGGGCTCACCACCGGCGTGTGGATGGGACGCGACGACAACAAAGCCATTCCCGGGCTCCAGGGCGGACGAGCGCCCGCCCGCGCCTTCCACGATTTCATGCAGCGCGCCGTCGCGAACCGGCCGGCGGAGACTTTCGAGATTTCCGTCCAGATGCCCGAATGGGCGGTCAGCGAGCCCGATGAGGAGACCTGGTTCGAAGCGCCGGACAACGGCGTTCTGGTCAATCCCGACGGAAGCGGCCCTTCCGGCGGATTCCAGCCGCTTCCGCCCCGCCGCGATGAGGCCGAGCCCGGGCCGGCCCAGGCCGATCGGCTGGACCAGGACTTCATCGACCGGGCAATCGACCGGGAACCCGAGCCGCGCTTCAGAGAGCCGGAGCCGCGCTTCAGGGATCGCGACCGTGAGCCGGAGCCGGAGCGCCGCGAGCGGCGCCGCGACGGCGACCTCGCCCCGCCGGTCGAGCGGCGCTCAGGCCGCCCGGCCGATCCTATGGAGTGACGGGCCATGGCTTCGAAGCCATAGCCGAGCGGGCTTCGGATCGGCCCCGAGCAAGGTTTCGACCAGTGCGTGGAAATCGGGACCGTGGTTCATATGGACCCGGTGCGCGACCTCGTGGGCGACGGTCGCCCGCCTTACCCAGTCCGGCGCCAGGATGAGCCGCCAGCTATAGCGAATCCCGCCCGTCGAGGAGCAGCTTCCCCAGCGCGACAGCGGGTCGCCGGTTCCGATCCGCGTCACCTTCACTCCGGCCTTCGCGGCGAATTCCGCGGTCTCCGAAGCGAGCGTGTCGAGCGCGTGCCGGCGAAGCCAGCGAAGGAGCCTGGCCTCCAGGCCTTCGACGGGTCCGCCGACGACCAGCCGTCCCTCTTCGACCCGCGGCGTTCGCGGCCGGTCCGGGCTCCAGTCGATCCGGTGCGGGCGGCCGTAGAGAGGGAGTTCGGTCCCCGGAGCAAGCGGCAAAGCGGGAGCGACCTCGGCAAGGCGCGCCTCGATCCAGCCGCGATGGCCGTCCGCCCAGGCCAGGGCCTTTCGGCGCGACGCCCGCTTCGGGATGGTCAGGACCACTTCTCCGGTCCGCCTGTCCACGCGCAGCCGCATCGCCCTCGCCGTCGGCGAGACGCTGAGCTTCAGCTCAAAGCTCACGCTCGACCAGATGATGCTCGAGGTCGCCCGCCTCGTCCTCCGCGACCGTCCAGCCGCGGATCGACATTCCGGCGCGGTGGACGGCTTCGCGGTCCCCGCAGACCAGATAGTGCCAGTCGGGAAGCGGAGCGCCCTCGGAGCGAAGCCGATAGGCGCAGGTCGAAGGCAGCCAGGCAAGCGCGCCCACCCCCGACGCGGTCAGCCGGACGCAATCCGGCACATAGGCTTTGCGTCCCCGGTAATTGGTGCAGCGGCCGCTGTGGCGGTCGAGAAGCCGGCAGGCGACGTTGGTCGCGTGTATCTCTCCGCTATCCTCGTCCTCGAGCTTGTGAAGGCAGCATTTGCCGCAGCCGTCGCACAAGGCCTCCCATTCCGCCCGGTCGAGCGAGGCGAGGGGCTTTTCCCAGAAATTCACTTCACCCACCGGTCGAGCTCGGCCGCGACGGCTTCGGCGCCCTTGTCGTAGGCGAGAAGCGCAATCGGCTTGCCGTCGGGGCCGATCAGCTCGGCCACCCGGCTGTGATTGACGTTATACCCGCCCCCCGCCGTCGGATCCCCCTTCATCCCATAGGCGCCGTAGCGCTTGATCGCGTCCGCGACCTGCCCCGAAGTCCCGGTCAGCCCGACCAGGCGGGGGTGGAAAGCCGCGACATATTCCTTGAGCACGGCCGGCGAATCGCGCTCCGGATCGACGCTGACGAAAATCGGGACCACCCGCGCCGCCCGGGCCGGATCGCTCTTCTCGAAGCGGCGAATCGCTTGGCCGATGACGGCGAGATCCAGCGGGCAGACGTCCGGGCAGTGGGTAAAGCCGAAATACATGATCCGGTATTTTCCGGCGAAATCCCGCTCGGTCACCTGGCGGCCGTCCTGGTTCGTCAGGGTGAACGGCCCGCCGATCGCGGCGCCCATGAGCGGTGGCTCTTCGGCCTCGCGCGAGCAGGCCGCCAGGGACAATGCCAGGGACAGGAGGAGGATTGGCCGGAGGCGGGACAAGCGGGTTTCGTTCATGGCGGAAGCAGCCTTGTCTTGCTATAGCCGCGCCGACAAGTCGAGACGGGGAAGCCATAGTGTTCAACAAGTTCGGCCGCGCACTGGCGGCATCGATGGTCCTGGCGCTCGCGGCGCCGGCCTCGGGCCAGCAGACCTTTTCCGACAGCTTCACCTTCCTCAAGGCCGTCAGGGAACGCGACGGGACCAAGGTGACCGCCTTGGTTTCCGAACCGGGAACGGTCGTGATCAACACCCGCGACCGGGCCAATGGGGAAGGCGCTCTCCACATCGTCGTCAGAGGCCGCGACCTCAACTGGCTCGCCTTCCTGCTCGGCAAAGGCGCACGTCCCGACCTCCAGTCCAATCGCGGCGATACGCCGTTGACCCTCGCGGCGCAGATCGGCTGGCTCGAAGGAGTCGAGCAGCTGCTCTCCAAGCGGGCCAGCGTCGATCTTCCCAACGGGCGCGGCGAAACCGCTCTGATCCTCGCTACCCAGCGCCGCGACGTGCCGCTGGTCAGGCTCCTTCTGAGCCGCCGTGCCGACCCCAAGCGCACCGACAATGTCGCCGGAATGTCGGCGCTCGATTATGCGAAGCAGGATCCGCGCGCCGGTGCGGTCCTGAAGCTGCTCGAGGCGAAGGTGGCTCCGGCCAAGCCGGCGGCGGGGCCGACGCGGTAGCTCGTCATTGCGAGGAGCGAAGCGACGAAGCAATCCAGCGGGCGGAGGCGCAGCACTGGATTGCTTCGCTACGCTCGCAATGACGGCGGCTAAGCGAATCCCGCGAGCCCCGGATCAAGGTCCCCCACAAGCCGCCGCGCCGCCCTTCGCGCGAATCGCAAGGTCTCCGCCTTGCGGCGCGCGGGCGGAAGCTTGCGAAGCGGCGCTTCGCGGACCACCGCGGCGTCGTAGCGATCGGCGACGAGAAGGCCGCAGAGGTCCGGGTGGAATCCGGGCTCCTCGAACGGCGCGAGGTCGAATTTCGCCGGCACCGCCCAGAAGAAGCGGTCGCAATAGCCGAGATATTCGATCCACTTGCAGTCGCCCATCAGGTCGGCGCGCGACACCTTGATCTCGACGATGGTGATGAGGCCCGACGAATCGATCGCCATCATGTCGGCGCGCCGTCCGTTGGGCAGCGGTACCTCGCACAAGGCGAACATGTCGCGGTTGAAGAAAAGCCGGGTCACCCCGCGCGCGACATCCTGCGCGGCGACCGGCGCATCGGCGAAGCAAAGCTGCGGCTGGAGACTCGGACGGGCGGCCATCCGTCGGGGTTAGAATGAATCCAGAACGGTGGGAAGTGAGCGACTCGGGGAATCGGCGTCCTCTAAATCCTCCCCGGCATTTGCCGGGGAGGATTAGGAACATCAACGATAGAAGATGTGGTTCCCCACCATCGCGACCCTCGTCAGGCGCCAGCGCGGGGAGACGCGCTTGGCGTGGAAGAAGAGCGCCTTGGGCGCCGGCCCGTCGGCGAGGTCCTGGACCGCGATATGGGCGATCGCCACGGCCCGCTTCCAGGCGAGCGAGGTGCGGGCGATGGCCGGGAATCGGCCGCCGCGGATGAAGGAGAATTGGCCGCGCTGCTTGACGACTCCGCAGGCCGAGGTCGGGAATCGGCCCGAGCGCGCGCGGTTCAGGATCACCTCGGCGACGCTGAGCTGGCCGTGGAGCGGCTCGCCCTTGGCCTCGAAATAGACGGCGCCGGCAAGGCATTCGAGCTGGGCGTCGGGGGTTTGGGTGCCGGCATATTCGGAGACGAGCTCCGCCAGGCTGCGCCTTGCCGGCTTCTCCGGTTCCGGGGCGGGCGCCGGTTCGACCGAGGCCACCGGCGGGGCGGATGCCGCCGGCGGCGGAGCGCCGAGGCCGGGCTGTTCGGAGATTTCGGCGGTGACTGGAGTCCCGGTCAGCTCCCAGGCCAGGGACGGAGCTCCGAAGGCGAAAACAAAGGCGGCAGCCGCGAAGGACGCGGCGCGGAAGAGGCGGTTCATTCGATCTCAAATCAGTGCGGCGAGCGGTCCCAAGCCGGATGCTGAGAAAGAGAAGCGCATCCCGGACCGCCTTCCGTCTCGCGTGGCCGTCCCCTCCCACTTACCCCGGGTTCGTGACGGCCCCCCGCTCTCGAAGGACGAGGACGGGCTAGATTGTGCGCTGCAACAGAGTCAATCGAGCGCGTTCATTTCAGCGGCGAACCGTTCGGCAGACGGGATATCCAGTTCGATTAACCATGAATCGGGGTCGAATCGCCTTTGGCGTGCGATGAACGCCGGAACTTCCCTAGGATTCTCAATACGTTGGCTTCCACTCTCCTGCCAGGCGTATCGGCCGTCCGGCTGCAGGAGCCGCTCGAACAGCCTTGGATTAACGCCTTTTTCCAGGAGGATGACGAGAATCGAGCCGGCGCTGGCATCGCCTTTGGCAAGCACCGCCCCGAACCCGCCCTCGCCCTCCGCCTTTCGTATGAGGGCGCCCGCAAGCACCGAAGCGGCGACTCGCGGCTCCATCAGCCGGCGACGTAGCCGGGGAGACCGCTCAGCGGGATGTGGGAACGCATGAAGGTGCCGGTGCCGCTCGCCGCCAGCTCACCCTCCGAATCGATCAGCCGCGCCTCCCCGACCAGGACCCTGCGCCTGCCGCTCGTCCAGCGTCCCTCGGCGGTCACCGGTCCGGCCCGCAGGGGACGGGTGAAGAGCAGGTTGAATGCGGTGGTGAGGAGGAATCGATCGGTGACGAGGCTGTTGCAGGCGTAGAAGGCCGCATCGTCCATCATCTTGAAATAGAGCGTGCCATGGGCGGCGCCGGCCGCGTGGAAAAGCTGCTCGCGCACCTCGAAGCGGATCCGGGCGAAGCCCTTGTCGACGATCTCGAGCCGCGAATCGAAGAATCCGTTGACCGGCGCATGGCGGTAGAGCGACTCGAGGGCCCGGTAATGGGCGGCCGCGCCGGCGTCCGCCTCAGGCGGCATTGCGGCTTTCGACTCCGGAAAGCAGGGCGAAAAGCGCATCCCGAGACCGCGCGCCCCGGAGCTTGGCCACCGTGCCCCGGTCGCGGAGCACCCGGCTGACGGACGCCAGCGCCTTGAGATGGTCGGCCCCGGCGTCGGGCGGCGACAGGATCAGGAAGACGAGGTCGACGGGCAGATTGTCCACCGACTGGAAGTCGATCGGTGCGGTCAGCCGGGCGAAATAGCCGAACACGCTATTCAAGCCCTCGATCCGCCCGTGGGGGATGGCGACTCCCGAGCCGAAGCCGGTGGAACCGATCTTCTCGCGGTCGGTCAGGGCGGCCACGATCGTCTTCGAATCCAGCCCCGTTCGCCGCGCCGCGGCGGCGCCGAGCTGCTGGAACAGGCTCTTCTTGTTCGGAACATTCATCCCGCCGTCGACTCGGTCGACCGTGAGGATGTCGGTAATGTCGTTCATCGGTTCACCGGAAGCGGTCGCCCCCGGCCGCTCTTTCAAGATGTGGAGGAATGTTCGAAAATGTGGAGGAATTGCCAGTTTTGGACCGAGAAGAGCTACTCGCCTTGCGGTTCCGCCACGCTTCGTCGGTAGTCGAAGCCTTCGGACTGGGCCAGCTGCTCCGAATCCTGGGGATGATGATCCTTGAGCCGGCGGGTGTGCCGCCGAAGCTGCTTCTCGACCTTGTCGGCGGCCGAGTCGAAGGCCGCGGGCGCCGTCGCGGCCTTGTCGGCCGCCTTAAGGACCACGCCCTGCGGCGCGAAGGCGACGATCTCGCAGGTGAAGCCGTGATCGTGCGGCCCCTTCCCGAAGGTCACCTGGGCGGAGACCAGCCTCGAAGCATATTTGTCGGCGATCGCGGCCAAACGGGTGGTCGCCCTTTCCTGCAGGGCCTCGCCGGTGTCGAGCTGATGACCGGAGACGCGGATATCCATGGCTTTCTCCAGCAAAGGGCCGCGCGGATTAGGCGCCGCAGCGGCCCGAGGTCAACCGCGCCCGTCCAGCCTATGCCAGATGGGGTCGGTGAGGGTGGAAAGGAAGGCGGCATGCGCCTGAAGCTCTGCTTCGGTCGGACCGTGGGCCCGCGCCGGGCGCACCTCGACGAGGATCATGTCGGATTCGATCCGGGTCTCCGCGGCCTCCTCGATCCGTCCCGCGGCGATGTCGGTGAGGGTGAGGCCGATCTGGCGGCCGCCGGTCAGCTCGACATAGCATTGGGCGAGAAGCTGGGCGTCGATGAGGGCGCCGTGCTTGACCCGAAGGCTCCGGTCGACCCCGAAGCGGGTGCAGAGCGCGTCCAGGCTGTGCTTGGCCCCCGGATGCCTGGATCGGGCGAGCTGCAGGGTGCAGACCATCCGTGTGAGGCAGACGAGCGGGTGGCCGCAATTGTTGAGCTCGTGGTTGAGGAACCCGAAATCGAAGCTGGCATTGTGGGCGATCAAAGGACAGTCGCCAAGGAATTCGAGAAGGTCGCGGGCGACGTCGCGGAAGCGCGGCTTGTCGGCCAGGAAGGCGTCGGTGAGGCCGTGGACGGCCTCGGCGCCACTCGGCATCGGCCGCTCCGGATTGAAATAGGCGTGGAAGGTCCGCCCGGTCTCGACCCGGTTCCAGAGCTCGACGCAGCCGATCTCGACCACCCTGTCGCCGGTCAGCGGGCTGAGGCCCGTGGTTTCAGTGTCGAAGACGATTTCCCGCATGGCTTCGACTATGAATCGGAGCCGCCGGTCAGGCAAGCGAGGATGCGCCGAACCGCTCGTCGCGTTTCTTCCAGGGAGCCGCCGGTGGGGATGACGAAGTCGGCCCGGGCGCGCTTCTCCGCATCGGGAAGCTGGCGGGCGAGGATCCGCTCGAACTTGTCCGGAGTCATGCCGGGGCGGGCGAGGACCCGCTCGCGCTGCACTTCGGCGGGCGCGGAGACGACGGCGATCTTGTCGACCCGGCTCGACCCGCCGGCTTCGAAGAGGAGCGGGATGTCGAGGAGGACGACAGGCGCCGCGACGTGCTCGGCAAGGAAGGCCTCCCGCTCGAGCGCCACCGCCGGGTGGACGAGGGCCTCCAGCCGCCGAAGCGCTTCCGGTTCGCCGAGGACCCGCTGGGCAAGCGCCCCGCGGTTCACGCCTTCCCGCCCGGTGGTTCCGGGGAAATGCGCTTCGATCTCTTCGACCAATGCCCCTTCCGGACCCTGCAGCCGGTGGACGGCGGCATCTGCGTCGAACACCGGCACGCCTTCGTCGGCGAACATCTTCGCTACGGTCGACTTGCCCATGCCGATCGATCCGGTGAGGCCGAGGACGGTCATTCGATGAGTCTCGCGCGCAGCTCGGCATCATATTGGCGCGGAGCCGGCGTGCCGAAGAAGAGCTGAAAGGCGGCCGCGGCCTGCCCGACCAGCATCCTGAGCCCATCGAGGGCCCGGAGGCCTCGGCCCCGGGCATCGCGCAACAGCAGCGTCTCTACGGGTGAATAGACCAGATCGAAGACGATCCCCCCTTCTTCGATCGAGTCGATCGAGAGCGGAAAGGGCGGGAAACCCTCCATGCCGAGCGGACTTGCATTGATCAGCAGGCGGGCGGGCGGAAGCGGGTCCGCCAAAGGGATGGGGACGCCGCGAACGCCTCCGTAGTCGCCCGCTACCTTCGCCATCTTCGAAGGATTGCGCATGGCGACCCAGATCGGTCCGTAACCCAGCGTGGCCAGGGCCATCATGACGGAAAAAAGGACTCCGCCGGAGCCGACGACGATGGCCGGGCCGCGCGGTTCGCCCAGGCGCTCATTCTCCAGGAGCAACGGCTCGAGCAGCCCGCCCACGTCGGTGTTCACTCCCTCCAGAATCCCGTCCTCGCGCCGAATTGCCGCGTTGATGGCTTCGACCGGGAAGCTCGGATCGCGATGTTTCGGCGCATAGCGGAGCGCCTCGATCTTATGAGGCATTGTGATGCTGCAGCCGCGCCAATCCTCGTCCCGGGCGCGGATTTCAAAATAGCTTCCAAGCTCGGCGGGGCGAACGAGGCAGGCCCGGTAGTCGCCGGCCAGGCCGAGCTTCTCCAGCCAGAATTTGTGGATGATCGGCGACTTCGAGTGCGCGATCGGGTCCCCGATCACCTCGGCATACGGGACGCCCATCAATACGATCCTGAATTCCTCCCCGAGCTTGCCTCGGGGAGGGGGACCGCGGCGCGAAGCGGCGTGGTGGAGGGGTGAGGCGGACTCAGGATTTCCCCTCCACCGCGCTTCGCGCGGTCCCCCTCCCCGAGCGAGCTCGGGGAGGAATAGGCGGCTCTTGCCCGGTGAGAAAGATTCATGCAAAAGCGTCGTGTCTTTGATCCTGCATGCTCAAAAACGTTGCTCCCAGTCCTCGAGCAGCCACCGTCGGCCAATCCCGCCGCCTTCGGCGCCGCATGAGCCTGCCCGAGATTCTGCTCTGGCGCGAACTCCGTCAGCGGCCCGGAGGCCTCAAGTTTCGTCGTCAGCATCCGACCGGGCCCTATACGCTCGATTTCTACTGCAACGATGCGAGGCTGGCGATCGAACTGGACGGCGAAGCGCATGGGCGCGGGGATCGGCCCGAGAAGGATGCGGCGCGAGACGCCTGGCTGGCCGAGGCAGGAATAGAAACGATTCGGATTCCGGCGGTCGAGGTGATGCACGACCTCGAAGGCGTGCTTCGAGGCATATTTGTCCGGGCCATCGCCCGCTTGCCGCTCGACCACCCGGCCAAGCGAGGTTCGTCCTGAATTCCTCCCCGAGCTTGCCTCGGGGAGGGG
>DASVUW010000359.1:0-7321 GCA_036386845.1 Allosphingosinicella sp.
CCCCTCCCCATGCTGCGCATGGGGAGGAAAATCATTCCAGCTCGAACGATACGGACAGGCTGACCGCGACGCTCTGCTCACCCGGGTCGACCGATGTCGAATCGGCCATCGCGCCGCGGGCCGACTGGCGCATCATGACCATCGGCGGCGCGTAGCTGGCCCCCGCTTCGCTGATCGAGAGGATTCGGCCGACCTTCTTTCCCAGAGCCCTGGCGTAGAGCTCGGCGCGCGCCCGCGCGTTGGCGAGGGCCTGGGTGCGCGCCTCGTCCAGCGCCGCCTCGGGCTTGTCGATGGCGAGCATCGGGCCGTTGATCTGGTTCGCGCCCTGGGCGACCAGCGCGTCGAGGATCCGGCCGGTGGCGGCGATGTCGCGGAACCGGATGGAGACTTCGTTGCTGGCGCGGTAGCCGATGATCTGCGGATTGCTGCCCTGGGCGTCGTGCCGATAGTCGGGATGGAGGTTGATCGAGCTCGTCTGGATGTCTCGGTCGGCGACTCCGGCCCGCTTCAATGCCGCGCGGACCGAAGCCATCTGGGTCGCGTTCTGGGCCAGGGCCGCGGTCGCGGTCGGGGCGACCGTGACGACCCCGGCGGTGATCCGGGCGATGTCCGGGACCCGCGTCACCTCGCCGGTGGCGACGACGTCGAGGCGGGTGCCGTCGAGAAGGACCGCGGTGGAGCCGGCCTGCGGCTGGGCCGCGGCGGGCGCGAAGGGCAGGGCCGAAGCGGCCAGGGCCGCCGCGAGGATAAGGTTACGCATGAAGGATACTCCGGTATGTTTCGCTTCCGGTCCTTTCAACGCGGGAGCGCCTGCACCGTTGCTGAACATCCGTCGGAGGGGGCTCGTCGCCCCAGCGAAGGCTGGGGCCCCAGCGGGTGAAGAACTCGGCGCAAGGTCTCGCTGGGGCCCCAGCCTGCGCTGGGGCGACGAGCTTGGTCGACCCGCTATTCTTCGCAAAATAGGTTGACTTGTAGGGCTTTAGCTGGGAGTTGAGGCCGCGATGACGACCCGCGCGACCCGCACCGGATTCCCTTGCGCCTTTTCGGCGCCGGCCGCTGCGCACGCCTGGCTCTGGTGGTGGGACAACTCCTCCGCCGCGGCGCGCGACCATCGATGGTGAAACGGATCCTCTAGCATCCGAAGTCTCCAGAAAGGCCCGCCGCTCCCGGCGGGCCTTTTCTTTTGCGCCTCGAAATCCAGGAACAACGCCATGTCGACCCAACCGAAATTTGTCCTTCCGACCGCCGACATCTCCGCCCCGGATGCCGCTCTCGCCCGGCTTTATACCGGCGAATCGCTCGCCGAAGCCGAAGCCGAAGCCCTGTTCACCGAGATCGTCGAAGGCCGGCTTCCCGAGCCCGCCATCGCCGCGATGCTGATCGCCCTTCGCCTGAAGGGCGAGACGGCCGAGGAGCTGAGCGGCGCGGCCCGGGCGCTTCGAGCCGCCGACGCCGATTTCCCGCGCCCCGACTACCTGTTCGCGGACAGCTGCGGCACCGGCGGCGACGGCTCCGCCTCGATCAACGTCTCGACCGCGGTCGCCTTCGCCGCCGCCGCGGCGGGCCTTCCGGTCGCCAAGCACGGCAATCGCTCGGTCACCTCGCGCTGCGGCTCGGCCGACGTGCTCGAGCAGCTCGGGGCGAAGCTCGACGTGAGCGCCGAGCAGTCGCGCCGCGCCCTCGACGAGACCGGGATCTGCTTCCTGTTCGCCCCGCTCTACCACCCCGGCCTTCGCCATGCCGGTCCGGTCCGGCGGATGCTCAAGGTGCGGACGATCATGAACATGCTCGGTCCCTGCGTGAACCCCGCCGAGCCCAAGGTTCAGCTGCTCGGCGTCGCCGATCCGGCGCTGATCGAGCCGGTGGCCAAGACCCTCGCCGCGCTCGGGGTCGAGCAGGCGTTGGTCGTCCACGGCTCTGGCCTCGACGAGATCGCCCTCCACGGCCCCACCGAGGCGGTCCGCGTCCGGAACGGCGCCCTGGAGCCTATGACGATCCGTCCCGAAGATGCCGGGCTGGAGCGCCGCCCGGTCCAGGTGCTTCGCGGCGGCGGCCCTGAGGAGAATGCCGAGCGGCTGAAGGCGCTTCTCATGGGCTATGGAGTGGCGGCCGAAACCGAGGTGGTCGCCCTCAACACCGGTGCTTTGCTCCTCACCGCCGGCCTGGCCGCCGACCTCCGGGACGGAGTCGGAATGGCGCTTCAGGCGCTGTCCTCGGGCGAGGCCTATCGCCGGCTCGAGCTGTTCATCGAGGCGACGAATGACTGAGACGAGCGGAATCCTCGCAGAGATCGTCGCGAGAAAACGGGTCGACGTCGCGGCTCGCCTCGGCGGCTCCGGTCCCGATTCGGCCGAGCCGACCCGGCGCAGCCTCAAGGCCGCGCTGGCCCGGCCTGGAGCCCGATTCATCATGGAGGTGAAGCGCGGCTCGCCGTCGGGCGGAGCGATCCGCCCGATGGCCGATGCCGGAGCGCTCGCCCGCGCCTATCGCGGCGCGGCCGACGCCATCAGCGTCCTTACGGACGCGCCCTATTTCGGCGGCTCGCTCGAGGATCTGCGGGCGGTCCGGCGGGAGTTCCTCGGGCCGATCCTGGCCAAGGACTTCATCGTCGATCCGCGCCAGGTCGCCGAAGCCCGGCTTCACGGCGCGGACGCGGTGCTGGTCATCCTCGCCGTGCTCGGCGACGACGAGGCGGCGGCGGTGCTGGCGGAGGCCCGGCGGCTGGGAATGGATTCGCTCGTCGAGACCCATACCGCCGAGGAGGTTGGCCGAGCGGTCCGCCTGGGCGCCGAGATCATCGGGATCAACAACCGCAACCTCGATACCCTGAAGGTCGATCTCGCCACCACCGAGCGGCTCGCCGCCCTGGTCCCCGCGGGCACGATCGTGGTCGCCGAATCGGGGATTTCGAGCCGAGCCGACGTCGAGCGCCTCGCGCCCTTCGCCGACGCCTTCCTGGTCGGATCGTCGCTGATGCGCTCCGACGATGTCGGCGAGGCGGCCCGGGCGCTCGCTTTCGGGCGGGTGAAGGTCTGCGGGATCACCGACGGCCACGACGCCGCGATGGCGGCCGACCATGGCGCCGCTTATGCCGGAGTGGTCATGGTGCCCAACACGCCCCGGGCCGTCACCTGCTCGCAGGCGGAGGCGATCGCCGGAGCTTCGCCGATCCCGCTCGTCGGGGTCTATCGCAACGAGAAGCCGATGCAGATCGCCTACGGCGCCAGGGCCCTCCGGCTTCGGGCAGTCCAGCTCCACGGCGAGGAGGACCCGCTCTACATCCGCGCGCTCCGCAACCTGCTCCCCGAGGAGACCGAGATCTGGGCGGCGGCTTCCGTCGGCCGGGAAGTCCCGAGGCCGCGCCTCGGCGCCGACCGGACCTTGTTCGACACCCAGGTCGGCGGCCGCTCGGGCGGAACCGGGATCGCGTTCGACTGGTCGCGGCTCCAGGGCCGGCCCGATTTGGGCCGGTCGGTGCTCGCCGGCGGCCTCAGGCCTTCCAACGCGCGCGCAGCGTCTCGGGTCGGCGCCTTCGCCCTGGACGTCGGCTCGGGGGTCGAAATGGCGCCGGGCCGGAAGGACGCGGGCCGGCTCTATGCTTTCTTCGAGGCGCTCCGGACGGCGGCGCGGGGGGAGGCGATGTCGTGAGCAACTTCATTCGAGACCCTCTCCCTGCAGGGGAGAGGGACAGCGGCGCGAAGCGACGCAGGGTGAGGGCAGTGCCGGGCCCTCACCCTCGGCCGCTGGCGCGGCCTTTCCCTCTCCCCTGCAGGGAGAGGGATTGCGTGGTGCCGCAATGCGCCTGAGCGGACGCTTCGGCGCCTATGGCGGGGCCTATGTTCCGGAAATCCTCGTGCCCGCCATCGAGCAGCTCGAGGCCGCCTTCCTCGATGCTTCGGAGGATCCGGCCTTTCGGGCCGAGCTCGACGAGCTGCTCGCCAAATATGCGGGGCGGCCGACTCCGCTCACCCGGTGCCGCAACCTCGGCTCGGAGCGGGCCCGGATCTACCTGAAGCGCGAGGATCTGCTCCACGGCGGCGCCCACAAGACCAACCAGGTGCTGGGGCAGGCGCTGCTTGCGAAGCGGATGGGGAAGAAGCGGCTGATCGCCGAGACCGGCGCCGGCCAGCACGGGGTCGCCACCGCCCTCGCCGGCGCGCTGTTCGGCCTCGAGACCCGGATCTACATGGGCGCGCACGACGTCGAGCGGCAGAAGCTCAACGTCTTCCGGATGGAGCTGATGGGGGCCGAGGTGATTCCGGTCGAAAGCGGGGCCCGGACCCTCAAGGACGCCATCAACGAGGCGCTGAGGGACTGGGCGGCGAGCTTCGACGACACCCACTATCTGCTCGGCACCGTCGCCGGACCGCATCCCTTCCCGCTGATGGTCCGCGAGTTCCAGAGGGTCATCGGCAAGGAGGCCCGGGCGCAGGTGCTGGAGGAGGAGGGCCGGCTTCCCGACGCCTGCATCGCGGCGGTGGGCGGAGGCTCGAACGCGATCGGGCTGTTCGCCGATTTCGTCGCGGACGAGGGCGTCCGGCTGGTCGGAGTCGAAGCGGCGGGCCGCGGGCTGGACGGGAGCGAGCACGGCGCGACCCTGCTTCGAGGCCGGCCCGGCATACTCCACGGCGCCGAAACCTACGTCCTCCAGGACGAGGACGGCCAGATCGACGAGAGCTGGTCGGTCTCCGCCGGGCTGGATTATCCGGCGGTGGGGCCCGAGCACGCGCAACTCAAGGACAGCGGCCGGGCCGAATATGTCGGAGTGACCGACCAGGAGGCGCTTGCCGCCTTCGCCCTCCTGGCCCGATCGGAAGGCATCATCTGCGCGTTCGAATCCGCCCATGCGCTGGCCCGGGCGCTGAAGATGGCGGAGGCGGCGACGGAAGATGCGGTGCTCGTGGTCAACCTTTCCGGGCGCGGCGACAAGGACATGGAGCAGGCCCGCAAGCTGCTGGGGGCCGCGCCATGACCCGCTATCAGTCGATGTTCGAGAGCCTCCGGACGCGCGGGGAGGGGGCGTTCGGCGCCTTCGCCATGCTCGGCGATCCCGATCTCGAGACCAGCGGGTCGATCCTCGACGCTTTGGTCGAAGGCGGGGCGGACATGATCGAGGTCGGGATCCCCTTCTCCGACCCGGTGGCCGACGGCCCGGTCATCCAGGCCGCAGCAGTCCGGGCGCTCGCCGCCGGCACCCGGACGGCCGACTGCTTCCGGCTGCTGAGCGAATTTCGGAGCCGGCACCCGGATGTACCGGTCGGGATTCTCACCTATGCCAATCTCGTGATGGCCCGGGGCCGGGAGGCCTTCTACGCCGCCGCGGCCGCGGCCGGAGTCGACAGCGTGCTCGTCGCCGACGTCCCTCTGATCGAGGCCCGGCCTTTCCTTGCGGCCTCCCGCGCGGCCGGAGTGGCGCCCGTGCTGATCGCGGCGCCGAACACGTCGTCGGAGCGGCTGGCGCTCATCGCCGCCGAAGGGGAGGGCTATACCTATTGCGTCGCACGCGCCGGAGTGACCGGCGCCGACGCCGAGGTGCGCTTCGCCGGCGAGGTGATCGCGGCGCTGGTCGCGGCCGGGGCGCCGCCGCCGGTGCTTGGCTTCGGGATATCGGAGCCGGAGCATGTGCGCCTTGCGCTGAGGGCGGGGGCGGCGGGCGTGATCTCGGGTTCGGCGATCGTGGATCGGGTGGCGCGCGGCGAGGACGTTCGAGGATTCGTTGCGGAGATGAAGGCGGCGACGCGCCGCTAGTCCTCCCCGTCGCCATAGGCGTTGGGGAGGGGGACCAGGCGAAGCATGGTGGAGGGGTAGATGGAACTGTCGTCAGCAGGTTCGCGCGAGAACCTCTGGTGCCTCGCCTTCTACCCCTCCACCACACTTCGTGTGGTCCCCCTCCCCACCGCTTCGCGCAGGGAGGATGAAGAGCTACCGCCCCCTATTAATCAGGCGGTAGATGAACAGGATGACGATCGCGCCGATGGTGGCGGCGATGAAGCCGGCGCCGGTATTGCCGCGGTCCCAGCCCAGCTGGTGGCTGATGAAGCCGGCGAGAAGGGCCCCGCCGACTCCGAGCAGGATGGTGACGATGCAGCCGCCGGGATCGCGGCCGGGCATGATGAGCTTCGCGAGGCCGCCCGCAAGCGCTCCGATCAGGATCCACCCGAAGAAGCCATAGTCCGCCAGCAGGTTCATCGAACGCTCCTTATCCTCGCTTGCTTGATCGCGGGCCTACCGCTTTCGAGTGGTCAACCCCCAACAAAAAATGTAAACCCCGGTTCCGCCGCGTGGGGGCGCGGGGCAGATTGGGCTTGAGGCAGGTGCTATATTCGGCTAATACAGTAGCCGAAGCGGCGCGCTGGCCTGCCGGGTGTGGGGAAAGATGAGAGCTATGAACTTCGAGACGCGCAAATGGCGCAGCGGCGCCGCCGATAGCGAGGTGGTCGTCGTCGACGACGCTGCCGCCGCCCGCCGCCGCCGCCGCAACATCATCCTGGCGGTGCTCGCGGTGCTGGCCCTCGCCGTTGCGGCGTTCTTCCTGTTCGGCCGGGGGGGCGAAGAGAAGCAAGGCGCGGCCGCCGCAGGCGCGGGCAAGGGCGGCGCGGCCGCGGCGCCCGCCGTCAGCGTCGTCGTTCCGGGCCGCCAGCAGGTCGCCCGGACCATCTCCGCGACGGGAACGCTCGCGGCCCGCCGGGACATGCCGGTGGGCGTCGCGGGCGAGGGCGGAATGGTCGCCCGGGTGCTCGTCGAGCCCGGCCAGTGGGTCGGCGCCGGCCAGACGCTCGCGGTGATCGAACGGTCGGTCCAGTCGCAGGAAGCGCAGCAGCTGGCGGCAAGCATCGAAGTCGCACGGGCCGACGCCCGGCTCGCCCAGCAGGAGCTCGAGCGGGCCCAGGCGCTGGTCGCACGCGGCTTCGTGTCCAAGGCGGACGTCGAGCGCCGGATCGCGACCCGCGATGCCGCCAACGCCCGGGTCCGGGTCGCCCAGGCGCAGCTTGGCGCCTCTCGCGCCCGTATCGGCCGGCTGGACGTTCGTGCGCCCGCCGCCGGCCTCGTCCTCGATCGCAACGTCGAGCCCGGGCAGGTCGTGAGCTCCGGTTCGGGGGCGCTCTTCCGGATCGCGCAGGGCGGGCAGATGGAGCTCCTGGCCCGGCTGCCTCAGACCGACCTCTCCACCCTCTCCGTGGGCGTGCCGGTGACGGTCACGCCCGTCGGGTCGCAGCAAAGCTACCGGGGTTCGGTGTGGCAGATCTCGCCGATCATCGACCCCCAGACCCGCCAGGGCGAGGCGCGGATCTCGATCCCCTACAATCGCGAGCTGAGGCCC
>DASVUW010000360.1:0-7761 GCA_036386845.1 Allosphingosinicella sp.
CGCGGCCGTACTTCTTGCGCTCGACCACGCGCGGGTCGCGGGTGAGGAAGCCGGCCTGCTTCACCGTCGTGCGCAGCGTGGGCTCGTAGCGCGTCAGCGCCGTCGAGATGCCGTGACGCACGGCGCCCGCCTGGCCGGAGAGGCCGCCGCCGTGAACGGTCGCGATCACGTCATATTGGTCGCGGCGCTCGGCGACGTCGAACGGCTGGTTGATCACCAGGCGCAGGGTCGGACGGGCGAAGTAGATTTCCTGGTCGCGGCCGTTGACGGTGATCTTGCCGGAGCCCGGCTTGATCCACACGCGGGCAACGGCGTCCGTGCGGCGGCCGGTGGCATAGGCCCGGCCCTGCTTGTCGAGCTGCTGCTCGCGGAGCACCGCCTGGATCTGCGGACCCTGGGTCGAGACGCCCTGGTCGTCCTTTCCGTCGACCGGCTCGGAAGCGGCCGGAGCGTCCGCGGCGGGAGCGGCCTCGGCGGCGGCGGGCGGAGCGGCCGCAGCCGCACCGGTCAGCTGGCCGAGGTCGGCGAGCGATTGGCGATTGTCGGTCATTTACGCACCCACCTTGTTCTTGCGGTTCATGCCCGCGACGTCGAGAGGTTCAGGATTCTGGCCGCCGTGCGGATGCTCGGTGCCGTTGTAGAGGTGAAGGGCGCGCATCTGGTCGCGGCCCAGCGGCCCGCGCGGGATCATCCGCTCGACGGCCTTCTCCAGGACTCGCTCCGGGAATCGGCCTTCGAGCACCTTGCCGGCGGTGACGCCCTTGATTCCGCCGGCATAGCCGGTGTGGCGCCAGTAGATCTTGTCCTGCAGCTTCTTGCCGGTGAAGCGCACCTTGTCGGCATTGACGACGACGACATGGTCGCCGCAATCGACATGCGGGGTGTAGCTCGGCTTGTGCTTGCCGCGCAGGATGTTGGCGATGATCGAGGCGAGGCGGCCGACGACCAGCCCGTCCGCATCAATCAGATGCCATTTCTTCTCCACCTCGGCCGGCTTGGCCGACTTGGTGGTCTTCATCAGCGCCTTCATGGCCTGAATCTCCCTTGGAGGGGTGACCCTCGTCTGAAATGAACCGCGCCGCTTCCCGGGGGAGCGGCGCCTGCACGGGCAAATGACAGCGGAGGGCCCGGAAGTCAAGGAAAAGCGGGCATTTGGCGGGAGGTATTATATTACCACGACGTTCGCGGCGCCATGCCGAATAGGCTAGACAAGGTGCAGTTGTGCACCTAGATAGGTGTCAAGGAGTCGCCATGTCATTTGCAATGTTCAAGAACTCAAAGGAAGGCGAGCACGTCCGCCTACTCCTGATGGACGCCCAGGTCGTCGCTGAAATGGAGGCGTTGTCCCGCGTCGGCCGGCCTGCCGTGATCGCACTCGATCGGCGCGCCGATCTGCTGCCGAGCCTGAGCCACACCGGCAAGCAGCATGTCGGCCGATGGGTTCGCGATATTCTCGGTGCCCGGGGATGGCGGCCGGCCGCTCGAAGGCGCGTCGCCAAGGGTCGGATGTTTACCAGTGGCGCCGTCTATGAGCGGTCGGGCCCTGCCGGCGCTCCTGTCGCCCCCCGGGAGGGCCCGCCGGCCTCGACCGCCTCCGAGCGCCTGGAACGCGCGCGCGCGATCATCCGGAGTCTGCCTCAGTCGCTCCCGACAGTGGATGAATTCATCGCCGACAAGCGTCGACAGGCGCGGCGGGAGCAGTGAGGGCGGTCCTCGATTCGTCGGCGCTGCTTGCCCTGCTTCTGGAGGAGGCTGGGGCCGAGCAGGTCGAAGCGATGCTCGACGGCTGTCTCATCTCGGTGGTCAATGTAGCCGAAGTGGCGGCGACGCTCGCTCGTCACTTCAGCGTGGAAGAGGTGAAATCAATCCTTGCTGATTCCGGCCCTGTTCCCGTCGCGGCCGATGAAGAGATGGCAATCGACGCAGGTCTGCTCCGCCCCGTCACCGACGTTGCGGGCCTTTCACTGGCGGATCGTTTTTGCCTTGCGCTCGGGCGTAGGCTTGGCGTGCCCGTCGTCACGGCGGACAAGGCTTGGGCAAGGGTGGCGGAATCAGCCGCCGTCGAGGTCCTGCTTATCCGCTAGGGTCGTTTCAGCGACAACCCAGGACGCGTAGTCGCCAAAGGCATTCGGAATTGTCCAGACCACTGCGGCTGGCACTTCGTAGCTGTGAAGCTCGCCAAGGCAGGCGATCAGGGCGTCCGCCCGCCCAGCACTCGTTTTGAACAGGGCAGCAACCTCTTCCGCTTCCTCCACCTGGCCTTGCCAGCGATAGATGGATCGGCAGCCGCCCAGGATGTTGGCGCAGGCGGCGAGCTTCTCCTCGACCAGGATCCGGGCAATGCGCCGGGCTTCTTCGTCTGACGGGAAGGTCGCGTAGACGGTCACGATGCCGGTCATGCCGGGACACCTTGCAAGCCGGGTGGAGGGACCTTCGCAGCCGTTCGGTCTCCCAGCCGGTGCGCGGCGACGAGCGCGGCGGCGAGGAGGAGCACCGCCATCCCCTGGTGGGAGGCGGCGATCCACAATTCCACCCCGGAGAGCAAGGTGAAGATTCCGAGCAGGATCTGCACCGTCACCGCGCCCACGAGCGCGGCCGCGGCCTGGCGGTTCCCCGAGCTCCAGGCGCTTCGGGCCAGGACGAAGGCCGCGGCCGCGACCGCGAAGGCCAGCCAGCGGTGGATGAACTGGACCATGACCGGATTGTCGGCGAAGTTTCGAAGGAAGGGTTCGAGCAGTGGCGCGTCGGCGGGAAACCATTGGTCGCCCATCTTCGGCCAGCTCGAAAAAGCGTAGCCGGCGTCGAGCCCCGCGACATAGGCGCCGAACAGGAATTGCAGGAAGAGAAGCGACAGCATCCATATCGCCGACGTGGGCATCCGCGCGGGACCGGCCCCGTCCTCGCGGGCGAGGGCGAGAAGGTCGAGCGCAAGCCACAGGGTCGCTCCGAAGATCGCGAGCGCCATCAGCAGGTGGACGGCGAGCCGGATGTGGCTGACGTCCGGGCGGTCGATCAGGCCGGAGGCGACCATCCACCAGCCGATCGCGCCCTGAAGCCCGCCCAGGACGAGGAGGGCGGCGAGCTTCCAGCCGAAGCCGCTCGGGATCGCGCGCTTCCAGCCGAACCACAAAAGGGGCAGGGCGAAGGCGAGGCCGATGATCCGGCCGAGCAGCCGGTGCACATATTCCCAGAAATAGATGTTCTTGAACTCGTCCAGGCTCATTCCGGTGTTGACGAGCTGATATTGCGGGCTCTGCCTGTAGGCGGCGAACTCGGCTGCCCAGGCCTCCTCGCCGATCGGCGGAAGAATCCCCGAAAGCGGTTCCCAGCGCACGATCGAAAGCCCGGATTCGGTCAGCCGCGTGATCCCGCCGACGACGACCATGAGGAAGACGAGCGCGGCCACCGCGAGCAGCCAGAGGGCGATGGCGCGGGGACGGTGGGCGGGTCCAGCAGGCTCGACCGTCATTCGAAAAGAGCTCCAGAGCCACACCCTCTCCCGCGAAAAGCGGGAGAGGGAATAAGACGCGCGATATGGTCGCCGAACCGTTGAAAGCCAATGCAACTTTTTTTGGAATGTTATGTTGTATCTTTACGGCGACGAGATTATAGAAAGCGTCGTCAGGAGAGCGGCGAGTCTATGTTCGCGAAGGTGGGAGCAAACGGGTCGATGGACCGGGTGGCGATTGCGCTGTCCGGGCTTTGCCTCGTCCACTGCCTGGCGAGCGCGATCTTCGTCGCCATGCTCGCCTCGGCCGGCGGACTATTGCTCGATCCGATCATCCACGAAGTCGGCCTCACCTTCGCGATCGCGCTCGGAATGCTGGCGCTCGGCCGCGGGATCGTCGATCACGGCTTCATGATGCCCTCCGCCGTCGGCGGAGTCGGCCTCGGAGTCATGGCCGGGTCGCTCACCCTTCACGGCGACGCGATGGGCACGGTCTACACGATCGTCGGAGTCGCCATCCTCGCCCTCGGCCACGATCTCAACCGCCGCGCGGTGATCTGATCTAGCCGTCGTCCCAGCGAAGGCTGGGACCCCAGTGGGTGAAAAGCGCCGGCGGTCATCACCCGCCGGGGCCCCAGCCTTCGCTGGGGCGACGTGCCCGCCCTTGTCCCAACCCCCCCGAAGCCTTACCTTGCGCCCATGGCGCATCACCATCACCACGAAGCGCATGAGGGCGCCTCCCTCATGCAGGCGGCGCAAAGCTCGATGGAGAAATCGGGCGAGCAGTGGACCCAGATGCGATCCGCGGTCTTCGAGGCTCTGGCCGGATTCGACCGCCCGGCTTCCGCCTACGACATCGCCGACAAGGTCAGCCAGTCGCAGGGCCGGCGGGTGGCGGCGAACAGCGTCTACAGGATCCTCGACCTGTTCGTGGGCGCCAACCTCGCCCGCCGGGTGGAAAGCGCCAACGCCTATATCGCCAACGACCATCCCGACTGCCTCCACGACTGCATCTTCCTGATCTGCGACTCGTGCGGAAACACCACCCATCTCGACGACGACAGGCTCTCGAACGGAGTGCGCGCGGCCGCGACCGAGGCCGGCTTCACGCCCGAGCGCCCGGTCATCGAGGTGAGGGGCACCTGCCCGGACTGCAAGGCGGCGTGAACCTTCCCGTCGCCCCAGCGAAGGCTGGGGCCCCGGGGGGTGATGAACGCCGCGCCTTTCACTCGCTGGGGTCCCAGCCTTCGCTGGGACGACGGGCGAGACAGGTTACAGTCATTTAAGCCATTGTAATCGCGGCGTCCTCGTCGGAAAAAGATCCGTCGCCATGGGGTTTGGCCGATGATGTTGCGTCTCGAACCCGAACAGCAGGACCGCCTGAAGTCCGCGGGAGTGGTCGGGCTGATCCACGCCCTCATCGGCTATGCCCTCCTGACCGGGCTCGGCTACGGGCCGTCCGCCGCCGTTCCCGACGCACTCAAGATGTTCAACATCGCGAAGGACGAGCCGCCGCCGCCGCCCGCCAAGCCCGCTCGTCCCGACATCGAGAAGAAGACCCGCAAGGCCAAGCCGAAGAACGCCGAGGGCGCCGCTTCGCCGGCGAACCTGCGCAACACCCCGACCCAGATCGTCGCTCCGCCGCCCGAAATCCGCCTTCCGGTGCCTCCGCCCATCCCGACCGCTCCAGTCGCCGGGCAGGGGAGCGCCATGGCTGCGGGTGCGACGAACGTGCCCGGGCCGGGGACGGGAAGCGGCGGAATCGGCAACGGGCTCGGCAGTGGGCGCTTCGGCAACGGCACGGGCGGAGGCGGCGGGGGCGGGGGCCGGATCACTCCCGCCCGCTGGCTCGCCGGAGGAATCGACGCCTCCGACTATCCGGACGGCGCCTATCGCTCGCGCCGCGGCGGGACCGTCCACCTGCGCTTCACCGTTGCGCCGAGCGGCCGGGTGAGCGACTGCGCCGTGACCCGCTCGAGCGGCAGCCGCGAGCTCGATAATGTCACCTGCAGATTGATTGTCAGGCGCTTCCGCTACCGGCCGGCGCGCAACGCGGAAGGGCAGCCCATCGCCTCCACGGTCGTCGGCGAGCACGTCTGGGAGGTGGCGCCCGAGCCGCCGGTCAAATGGATCGAGCCCGACATCGAGGAGCCGGTGGACTAAAGGCGATATTGCCGCCGCTGCACGCGTGATGCACGACTTCCTCATTCGACACTGCCGCCGCTTTGGGCTAGCGGGTCGTCGTGACAGGGACCATATCGCCGCCCATGACCGACCGCCCGCCCACCCCTTTGCTCGACACCGTCGGCACTCCCGTCGAGCTTCGCGGGCTGAAGCCGACTGAGCTTCGCCAGCTCGCCGACGAGCTCCGGGCCGAGACCATCTCGGCCGTGTCGGTGACCGGAGGCCATCTCGGGGCCGGCCTCGGAGTCGTCGAGCTGACCGTGGCGCTCCATTACGTCTTCGACACGCCGTCCGACCGGCTGATCTGGGACGTCGGCCATCAGGCCTATCCGCACAAGATCCTGACGGGCCGGCGCGACCGGATCCGCACCCTCCGCCAGGGCGGGGGGCTCTCCGGCTTCACCAGGAGGAGCGAGAGCGAGTACGACCCGTTCGGAGCCGCCCACAGTTCGACCTCCATCTCCGCCGCTCTGGGCTTCGCCGTCGCCAACAAGCTCGCCGACCGGCCGGGACGGGCGATCGCGGTGATCGGCGACGGGGCGATGTCGGCGGGGATGGCCTATGAGGCGATGAACAACGCCCAGGCCGCGGGCAACCGCCTGATCGTCATCCTCAACGACAACGACATGTCGATCGCTCCCCCGGTCGGCGGGCTCTCGCACTATCTCGCCCGTTTGGTCTCCTCGCCCAAATATCTGACGCTTCGGCACCTCGCCCAGAAAGTCGCCCGAAAGCTTCCCAAGCGGCTCCACGTCATGGCCCGGCGCTGGGAGGAATATTCGCGCGGCTTCTGGACCGGCGGGACGCTCTTCGAGGAGCTGGGCTTCTATTATGTCGGCCCGGTCGACGGCCACAATATCGAGGGCCTCGTCCAGATCCTCGAGAATGTCCGCGACGCCGACGAGGGGCCGATGCTCGTCCATGTCGTCACCAAGAAGGGCAAGGGCTACGGCCCGGCGGAGGCGGCCGCCGACAAATATCACGGGGTCCAGAAGTTCGACGTCGTCTCGGGCGAGCAGGCCAAGGCGGAGCCCGGACCGCCGAGCTACACCGGAGTGTTCGCGGCCGCTTTGACCGCCGAGGCGGAGCGCGACGACAAGGTTGTGGCGATCACTGCCGCGATGCCGTCGGGCACCGGTCTCGACAAGTTCGGCGCCCGCTTTCCGGACCGCATGTTCGACGTCGGGATCGCCGAGCAGCACGCCGTCACCTTTGCCGCAGGGCTGGCCGCGCAGGGCTACCGCCCCTTCTGCGCCATCTATTCGACCTTTCTCCAGCGCGCCTACGATCAGGTCGTGCACGACGTCGCCATCCAGAACCTGCCGGTGCGCTTCGCGATGGACCGGGCCGGGCTGGTCGGCGCCGACGGAGCCACCCACGCGGGGAGCTTCGACCTCGCTTATCTGTGCACCTTGCCCAATTTCGTGGTGATGGCCGCGGCGGACGAGGTCGAGCTCGTCCACATGACCCACACGATGGCGCTCCACGACGACGGCCCGAGCGCGGTCCGCTATCCTCGCGGCAACGGCATCGGCCTTCCCTTGCCGGCGGTCCCGGAGCGGCTCGAGATCGGCAAGGGCCGGATCGTGCGCGAAGGCAAGAAGGTTGCGATCCTCTCGCTCGGCACCCGCCTCCAGGAGGCCTTGAAGGCCGCCGACGCGCTCGAAGGCCGCGGCCTTTCCACCACCGTCGCCGACCTTCGATTCGCCAAGCCGCTCGACGAGGCCCTGATCCGCCGCCTCCTGACCAGCCACGAGGTGGCGGTCACTGTCGAGGAAGCCGCGATCGGCGGCTTCGGCGCCCACGTCCTCACCATGGCCAGCGACGCCGGCCTGATCGACGGCGGCCTCAAGCTCCGGACCCTTCGTCTCCCCGACCGCTTCCAGGACCAGGACAAGCCGGAGAAGCAGATCGCCGAAGCCGGGCTCGACGCCGAGGGGATCGTCGACGCGGTCCTCAAGGCTTTGCGGCACAACAGCACGGGCGTGATCGAGGGCGCCAGAGCGTGACCTCGAGGGCGGTCCGTGCGCTCCCGGACTGGATTCTTGGCCTGGCGGCGCTCGCTTTTTGCGCCTTGTCCCCGGCGGTCGGCCCGGCCTTCGGAAGAAGCGCGGATCGGCCGGGGGCAG
>DASVUW010000361.1:0-3607 GCA_036386845.1 Allosphingosinicella sp.
AAGGCGGAGCCGTCGCCGACCTGCACGAGCTCGAAATGCTCGGCGAAGAAAGCGGAGGGCGACGGGGCCGACGCCGCGGCGGCACAGGCGGCCTGCCAATCCCCCGGTTTCGTGACGCCGCTGGCGTCGGTGCGTTTCACCAAAGCGGGACAGGAGATCCGGAAGGCCTCGAGGGCCCGGGCGGCCTCGGCCTCCCCGAGGGCCGGGAGTACCGGCCCGGCCGAGACTCCGAGCAGTGCAGCCGTGGGAGGCTTGGCGGGGGCGGGCGGAGGAGTCTGCGTGGCTGGGGCCGGCTGAGGCGCAGGAGGCTCAGGCCGCCTTTCCTTGGGCACGCAGCTGGCGAGGACAATCATCGCCAAAAGCGGCGGAAGGTTCATAAGGTTCATAAGTTTCAGCTTCCCAAGGAGTGGAAAACTTCCCCTTCGAAGGAAACTTCCCCGCCTGATCCCCTTACCTGATTCGTCCCTGCTCACTCGAGGAGAATAACCTTCGGAGGGGGATGTAGGAAAATTGTTTCTGAAAGGCGCGTCGTCCCAGCGAAGGCTGGGACCCCAGCGGGTGAAGAACGCCGAGCCTTTCACCCACCGGGGCCCCAGCCTTCGCTGGGGCGACGAAGCCGCCTTCGCCTTCGGCTCAGTCGGCTTCGTCGGTCTCGACGAGGAGCCAGTTGGGGTCGCCGCTGGCGAGGTTGCGGCGGAAGGTCCAGACATCGTGAGTGGGGATGGCGTCGCTCAGCGTGCCCGCGATCACCCTGCCCTCGCGGTCGCGGGTGACAGCGGCGATGTCGGCGTCGAAGCGGACGTCGATCTCCGCGGTCCGGCCCGTGAGGCGCGCGTCCTGGATGACCGCCTTCTCGATCTGGACGAGCCGGTTGTCGAGCTGCTCGCCGGCCGCCTCGCGGGCGGTGATCGCTTCTTCGAAAGTGGCGAGGACGTCGCCGCCGACGAGGTGGCGAAGCTCCTCCCGGTCGCCGCGCCAGAAGGCCTCCAGGATCATCCGGTAGGCCGCCTGGCCCCCTTCGAGGAAACGGGCGACGTCGAAGCTCGGATCGGCGCCGACGATGGCGCGGATGCCGGGAGTCGCGGGCTCTTCGTAGACGAAACCGCCCGTATCGGGGCGGTCGACGGCGAGATCGGCCGTCGGTGCGGCGGCCTCGGTCGCGGCCGGGGTTTCGGCCGGCCGGAGGATCGGCTGCTGCTCGTGACCCGTACGGCGGCCGAGCACCGAGTAGAGCCTCAGGCCAACGAACAAGGCCACCATCGCCAGGAGGACAATCTCGGTCACTATTTTCTCCGAACTCAACGAGCCTCTACATAGGCCGTCGGCGTCAAGGATTCAAATGGCCGGCGGTTCCGTGTCCGCCATGCCGACCTGTTGCACGCTCCGGCTGCGCCTGCTACCCGCCCGGGCGCACCGGGTCCCGCGTCTCGCGGCCCGTCATTCACCCAAACTTTTGCAAGGCGAATCAAATGGCCGAAGAGCAGGGCAACCCCGCCGAAGCGCAGCCCAATGGCAACGACACCACGCCTCAGGTCGGGGTCATTTCCCAATATGTGAAGGACCTCTCGTTCGAGAATCCGAACTCTCCGGCGGTCTATCAGTGGCAGACCCAGCCCAAGATCGAGGTCGATTTCAACATCGGCTCGAGCAAGCTCAACGAAGAGATTTACGAGGTCGCACTGAGGATCGAGGTCCGGGCCACCGCGGAGGGCCAGACGGCCTTCGCGGTCGATCTCATGTATGCCGGGCTGATCGGGATCCGCAACGTCTCCGACGAGGGCGAGATCCAGGCCTTCCTGCTTGCCGAGGCGCCGCGCATCCTCTTCCCCTTCGCCCGGCACATCATCGCCCAGACGGTGCAGGAGGGCGGCTTCCCGCCGCTGATGCTCGATCCCATCGACTTCCACGCCCTCTACATGTCGCGGGCCCAGCAGGAGCTTGGCGGCGAAGGCGGAGCCGCCGGCGAGATCGGCCAGGCCTGAGCCTGTCGGCCCAGGGGGCGGCGGCATGAACCTGTGGAAGGCGACCGGGACGATCGGCGGACTCACGATGGTGAGCCGAATCCTCGGCTTCGCCCGAGAGATGATCTTCGCCCGGGTGATGGGCGCCGGCCTCGCCGCCGACGCCTTCGCCCTCGCCTTCCTCATCCCCAATCTCTTCCGCCGGCTCTTCGGCGAGGGCGCGTTCAGCCAGGGCTTCGTCCCCTTGTTCAGCCAGCGGCTCCACGGCGAGGGCGGAATGGAGGAGGCCAAGCGCTTCGCCGAGGAAGTGCAGGCGGTGTTCCTGCCGATGCTGATGGCGATCACCGCCATCTTCGTCATCGCGATGCCGGCCTTCGTCGCGCTGATCGGCTCCGGGTGGCGGGACGAGCCGGCTAAATTCGCCTTCGCGGTCGAGTTGTCGAGGATCACCTTCCCCTACATGCTCCTCATCTCGATGGTGTCGCTTCTGTCCGGCGTCCTCAACTCCCTGACCCGCTTCACGGCCGCGGCCTTCGCGCCGGCGCTTCTCAACGCGGCTCTGATCGGCTCACTTCTGCTGGTCCCGACGGGCGGGCAGACGACGGCGCGGGCCATGGCCTGGGGCGTGGTCGCGGGCGGGGTGCTCCAGTTCGCCTTGTGCTGGATCGCGGTCCGGCGCGCCGGAGTGAAGCTTCGGCTGAGGCCGCCCAGGATGACTCCCCGGGTCAGGGAGCTTCTCATCCTGATCCTTCCGGCGACGCTCGGCGGCGGGATCTACTATATCAGCCAGCTCTTCTACGCCTATTTCGCGACCCGACTGCCCGAGGGCACGCTCGTCTATCTCGGCTTCGCCGACCGGCTCAACCAGCTTCCGCTCGCGATCATCGGCTCCGCGCTCGGGACTGCGATCCTTCCGACGATCAGCCGCCACGTCGGCGCCGGCGACGGGCCCGGGGCGGCCAAGGTGCAGGGCCAGGCGACCGAGCTCGCGATGCTCCTCACCCTCCCCGCGGCAGTGGCCCTTGCGGTGACCGCCGGGCCGATCGTGGCGGCGCTGTTCCAGGGCGGCAAGTTCACGGCCGAGGATGCCGCCACGACCTCACTGGTCCTCTCGATCATCGTCGCGGGGCTTCCGGCCGATGTGCTGATCAAGGTCCTCACGCCCGGCTTCTTCGCCCGCAAGGACATGAAGACCCCGGTGATCATCGCGGCCGCGAGCCTGGGGATCGGAGTGACGCTGAACTTCATCTTGATTCCGCGCATCGGGATCCCGGCGCTAGCCTTGACCACCGCGCTCTCGGCCTGGATCAACGCCATCACGCTCTACGTCCTGCTTCGGGCGAGGGGGCATTTCAGGTTCGAGCCCTGGCTGTGGAGCCGGCTGGCGCGCCAGCTGATCGCGGCGCTCGCCATGGCGGTCGCGCTCTATCTGGTGCGCGAACAGCTGGAGGGCTTCTTCGCCGGATCGGCCGGACGGCGGCTGATCGGAGTCGCCGCGCTGGTCTCGGTCGGCGGTGCCGTCTATTTCGCAGTCGCCTGGACGATCGGCGCGATGAACCGCGAGGACATCCTCATCCTGCTCAGGCGCAAGAAGGTCGGCTGACCTCCTACGTCATTGCGAGGAGCGAAGCGACGAAGCAATCCAG
>DASVUW010000362.1:0-22534 GCA_036386845.1 Allosphingosinicella sp.
CGCGTTTCGCGCGGTCCCCCTCCCCGCGAAATCGCGGGGAGGAATTAAGAGGCGCCGAGCGATGGCAGATCCCGATTCCCGAGCGGCCGACCCCGGCTTCAAGCTGTGGCAGATCGCCGACATCCGATGGGTGCACTGCCCCCGCTGCGACGGTCCGGCGCGGCTTGCCGGCGGCCGGCTGACCTGCGCTCGCTGCGCTTTCGCCGAGGGCGGCCCGAAAAAGGGCCGTCGCCGCCTCAAGGCGGTGATGACCGCGAAAGTCAGCCCGAAATGCGAGAACAAGTCCTGCGGGGGCCCCATCCCCAATCACGGTCCGCCCGTCCGGGGCGGAGGCTCGGACGCGCTGGAGGCCCGGATCGTCTGCCCGACCTGCGGACATGTCGGCCATTATGCCGCGGTGCCCGTCGAGCCCCTCGATGTGCGAAAAGCGCATTCCGCCCTGCGCTGGTTTCGCGCCTGGCCGAGCGGAGTGACCTACCTGCGCCGCCGCATCGGAGCGCATACGCTCATCGTCTATAACCAGCAGCACCTGGAGGCGCTCGAGACCTGGCTCGGAGCGGAGCACCGCCAGCGGGGCCCGGTCGCCGGCCTGACCATGATGGCGCGCCTCCCCCGCTGGATGAAGGCTGCACGATCCCGCGAGCCCGTCCTGAAGGCGCTGGCCGAGCTTAGAGAGCAGGCGGAATCCGAAGGATTATGGTGAAGGCCTGTAACCGCCGCCCGGGTCGCAGCGGAAATGATCGAACACTTGCCGGTGCTGGGCGATCAAACGGTCGGTCGTCGCCGGATCGGGATCGGTCGACCAGTTGTTCCGTTCATAGGTGCCGCCGAGCACGATCCCG
This sequence comes from Allosphingosinicella sp., assembly GCA_036386845.1. GTDB lineage: Bacteria > Pseudomonadota > Alphaproteobacteria > Sphingomonadales > Sphingomonadaceae > Allosphingosinicella. The sequence continues at coordinate 843 of DASVUW010000362.1, forward strand.
TCGGGACGCGGGAACATGTAGCCCCCTCCGCCATGCTGGAAGCCGAGGGCATAGTCGACCTCCCTTTGGGGCAGCAGCATGACCAGCTGCCCCCTGATGGGATAGAGACTCTCGTCCCCGAACAGAGCGCGCGATCCCAATCCCGTGCAATTGAAGATGAGCCTCTCCGGCAGAGCCACCAGCTGTGCCGGAGAGTCGAAGCTGCGGACCGCGATCTTCCCTCCGGCGATCTGAACATCCTCCATGAGCTTCCTCAGGAAGCGGCCCGGCTCGATCATCATCAGCCGGTGCCGCCGGGCCCTCTGGAACGGGAAAGGATGCTCGGAACGATCGAGCATCCGCCAGTCGGGCTGGGTAGGGGAGCCCTGGGTCGGGGTGGTGATCGTGACTCCGGGCGGCAGGTCCGTCGGCGGAGCCGGCACCTCGAAATATTGAGTGACCCAGCGAACCCCATAGTCATCGCCGACCATGATCTGGAACCGGCGATAGGAATAGCCGATCGCCAGGTCGTTCAGGGCGCGCCATTCGGGGGTGGTAGCGCCGTGGTCATAATAAGAGGTGGGCAGCCACTGGCCGCCCGCGATGTTCGACGTCGTTTCGGGGGGCAGCGCCTGCGCATAGATGGTGACCGGAAACCCGGCTTCCTGGACAAGCCTGGCGGTAGTCAGGCCGATCACTCCACAGCCGACAATTGCAACGGGTCCCTGATGTCCCTGCAGTCCCAGCTGCGCCGCGAGTCTGGCCGATCCCCAGCTCAGGGTGATTCCAGCCCCGCCATGCCCGTAATTGTGAACCAGCCGCTTGGGTCCAAGCGCCTCGGCCCGAACCACGAATCCCTCGTTGCGGTAGGGGCGCAGCCCGACCAGTTCGCGGATGATTCGTCCACGCGAAACCTGGACCGGCGCGAGGCACGCACCGGCGAGGGGAATGACCGGACCCGTCCCGGCTGTCGTAGTCGCGCAGCCCGGCAGCGCCAGGCTCGCTGCGGCGGCGGCGCCCGAGCCCAGAAACCGGCGGCGCGGCAGGAGCGGATGGGCGAAAACCGAAACCGGGCTTTCGATCATGTCTGGAGACGGCATATCGCGGGCACCTCTTATGGCGACCAGCCTTGCGAGTCTTCACCGTGGCACTTGGTGTCGCAAGGTAAGGCCTTAACCTGGCGAGGTGCCTCTCGCCCGTCGATCGGCCATTGCTACCTAAGCGGCAAGTTGGTTTCAAGAGCGTCCCCCAACATAACGCCGCCGTGTGGGCCTCCGCTTTCCATCGGAACCGGCACTGGTCTATTGATCCTCCAATTCATCGGGAGAAATGCGTTGAGACAGATGGTTGCCCTCATGGCCGTGATGCTTCTGGCCGCCTGCGATTCGGCCGGGGATGCGGACAAGGCGCTTGCCGAGGCGAATTCGAGTGGAAACGCCGCCGGCGCGGTCGTCGAGAATGCGGTTCAGCAAAGCTCGGCCACGCCGCTTCAGAAGGAGCAGGCGCTCGCGCTGATGAAGGAGCGCCACGAAAATTACGAAAAGATCGGCGACGCGATGAAGTCGATCAGCCGCGAGCTGAAAGGCCAGAACCCCGATCTCGGCAAGGTCCGGGCCGGAGCGGCGGTGATTGCCGGCCTTGCCCCGCAGGTCACGGCCTGGTTTCCAGCCGGTACCGGCCCCGACGTCGGCAAGACCGAGGCCCGGGCCGAGATCTGGCAGAAGCCCGAGGATTTCGCCGCCAAGGCCCAGGCGTTCCGCGAAGCCGCCGCGGCGTTCGAGACGGCCGCGCGGGGCTCCGATCTCGACGCGATCCGATCGGCCCAGGCGAACCTCGGCAAGAGCTGCAAGGGCTGCCACGATCTCTATCGTGAAGAGGAGTGATCCGGATTCGGACGCGCCGGTCTGGGACCTTCCGGTCCGGCTGTTCCACTGGTCGGTCGTCCTCCTGATCGGGCTGAGCTGGTGGTCGGCGGAGCAAAGCTTCGACCGGGTGCATTTCTGGTCGGGCCACGCCTTGCTGTTCCTGCTTGTCTTCCGGATCCTGTGGGGCTTCGCCGGAAGCTCGACGGCCCGCTTCGCGACCTTCGTCCGGGGACCGGCGGCGGTCGTCGCCTATCTGCGCGAGGGCGGGGACGAGCGACCGGGGCACTCGCCCATCGGGGCTCTCAGCGTCCTCGCCATGCTGCTCGCCTTGCTCGTCCAGATTTCGAGCGGCCTGGTCCAGATCGACGAGGACGACTTCGTGGAGGGGCCGCTGGCCGGACTGGTGAGCTATGACATGGCCGTTCTTTCGCACGAGGTGCACGAGTGGAGCTTCAACCTGCTGCTCGGGCTGGTCGCCCTTCACCTTCTCGCGGTCGCTTATTACCACCTCGTCCGCGGCCGCTCGCTGATCCGGCCGATGGTCACCGGCCGGGCGCTCCTGCCGAATGGCGCCTCGCCGATGGCGCCAGCACCGAAGGGCCGGTTCGCCGCCTGCGCCGCCGCCGCCTTGGTCCTCACCGCTATCGTCATTGCAGCCGGCGAGGTCCTCGCCGGTTAGGGGCGGAAGAAAAAAGCCCCGGCGGTTCTCACCGCCGGGGCCCAGTCTCTCCCTAGGGGTCAGGGGACTGTTCAGGCCAGCCGTCCGACCATCTGGATCGGCTGCGCCATGTTGAAATAATTGGGCGAGGTGGCCGTCACCGCCTGGTGGATGTCCTCCATCTGCTCGCGGGTGCCGTCGCCCTCGAGGAAGACGGTGTAGGTGAGGCGGCGGAATCCCGGCGGCACCTTCTCGTCGATTCCGAGGCAGCCGCGCAGGTCGATCTCGCCTTCGGACTCGATCCGGCATGAGCTGAGCGTGATGCCGCGAAGCGACGCCTGACCGACATAGCCGACCACCATGCAGGCGTTGACCGCCGCCATGAGCAGCTCCTGCGGGCAGGGCGCGGCATTGGTGCCGAGCATTTCATGCGGCTCGTCGGCGAGGATGGTGAAGCTGCGTTGGACGGCCTTGTCCCGAAGCGTGAAGGAATCGATGGTGGTTTCGGAGCGGGTCTGGCCCTGCCAGTCCGTCTTGACCCGGAAACCGACCTTGGAGGGTCCCTGATCCTCGCTCGCCGAGCCGGCCCGGTTGATCGCTGTGACGTCGAGGCCGTTGACCGGCGGCGGCATTGGGTGGTCGAGCATGTCCGAAATCTCCACGGTGATCAGTGCGAAGCCGAGACCGTGGGCTTCCCAGGGCCCCGGGCAGCGATCGAAGGAGCCGCCGGCGTGGCGGCAGACTGGATGCGGCGGGCACGCCGGGCGCCGAGCGCAGCGCCGGACGCGCGCTTCGAGGGGCCGGTGGCGAGGCCGACGGGGGCTTTCAGGCCGCGCTCGGACACGGCGCAGGCCTCATTGAATTCGGGACGAAGCCGCGGCCAAAGTCGAGCTGCGCTCCGGGGGGTGGGACGTCCTCGACCTGCCAGGCCGCCTCGGCCGAGCCGGCGAGGACGTCACCGAGTTTGAAACCATGATACATCTAGCATCCCTTCCCAGTCGCGCCGCTCAGGCGAGCGTCGAGACGTGGGCGGGCTGCTGCATGGCAAGGACGGTCACGGCGCCGCTGAGGACGGCGGAGGACGATCCAAGCGCGGCCGCGGCGAGCAGGACGAGCTGCAGGCGGCTCTTGGTGGCGTTGATGGCGGTCATTTCAAGTCTCCAAATCGGCGCGGCAAGGATCGCCGCGACCCGGCCTTTCTGAAGCCGACTCTTGTCCGGCCTATTCCGCGCGCCGTGGAAAATTGTGTCAATTGTTACAGAAAGGCGGTTTCTGCGCGGGCGAGGGCCAGCTATAAGGCCGGTTCGAGACGAATCCGGGGGGATGACGGGAGTGGATGGGGGCGAGATTGCCTGCGTAGTCGCGAGCGTGATCGGCTCCTCGCTGAACTGCCTCCTCCTGCTCGACGAGAAAGGCGACATCCTCGAGTTCAACCGCGCCGCCGAGGAGGCCTATGGCTATTTCCGGAGCGAGGTGGTCGGCAAGCCGATCTGGAGCCTGATCGACCGCAACCCGTCGCGCGAGGAGGATGAGGACTCGCTCGAAGCCTATATCGAGGGCGGCGACTCGGCCCGCGGGCTGAGGGTCGTCGTCGACGTCCGGATGAAGTGCGGGGACGTGGTTCCGCTCGAGATCAGCGTCACCTCGCTCGCGATCGGCGGCAAGCGCCGTTTCCTTCTCAGCCCCCGCGATCTCACGGCGCGGCGCGCGAACGACGAGCTGGCCGAATCGAGCCGACGGCTCGAACTGGCGGTCGAGGGCGCAAAGCTGGGCACCTGGACCTTCGACATGGAAACCGGGCGAACCTGGTATTCGGACCGCTCGAAGGCGATGTACGGCCTGCCGCCCGACGCGGAGATGAGCACAGCCGTCATCCGCGCCGCGGTCCATCCGGATCACTGGGAAGAAGTCTCCGATCCCTATCTCCACGGCTTCACCCAGGACCGGGTCGAGGTCGAGTATAGGGTATGCTGCCCGGACGGCTCGACCCGATGGATCTATTCGCTGGGCGCACTCAACCGCGATTCCGACGGCATCGCCCGAAGCGTGAGCGGAATTCACCTCGACATCACCGACCGCAAGCGGGCCGAGGAGGAGCGCGACGAGGCGCGGCGGACGCTCGACCTCGCCGTCGAGGGCGCCGGGCTCGGCCTGTGGTCGGTGGATCCGAGCACCGGCGTGGTCTGGCATTCGGAGACTTCGCGCCGGCTGTGGGGGATGGACCCCGACATGCCGATCGACGCCGCCACCCTCAAGGCATATATCCACCCGGACGATTGGGCGCTGGTGCGCGATCCCTATCGCGAAGGCTTCCCCGAGGAGACGGTCTCGCTCGAGCACCGGGTGATCTGGCCGAGCGGCGAGGTCCGCTGGCTCCACGCCCTCGGCCAGGCCCAGCGCGATTCCTCGGGCACGGTGACGATGGTGACGGGGATCCATCTCGACATCACCGACCGCAAGCGAAGCGAGGCCGAGCTCGCCGAGACCCGCCGGCAGTTCGAGCTTGCCGTCGAAGGCGCCAATCTCGGCCTCTGGACGATCGATCCGAGGACCGGCGAAACCTGGTACAGCTCGAGGTCGCGCGAGCTCTATGGAGTCGACGGCGAGATGCACCTCGACGGGACGACGCTCAAAGCCTTCATCCACCCGGACGATTGGGACGTCGTGGCGGAATCGGCGCGTGCCGGCTTCCCGAACGATTCCGTATCGCTCGAGCATCGGGTCATCTGGCCGAACGGCGAGACTCGCTGGGTGCATTCGCTGGGCACGGTGGTGCGCGATCCCGAAGGCGAGGCGATCCTCGTGACCGGAATTCATGTCGACATCACGGACCGCAAGCGCGCGGAGCAGGAGCTTGCCCGCTCGCGCGACGCCCTCCATCAGTCGGAGAAGCTGGCTGCGCTGGGCTCGCTTCTCGCCGGGGTGAGCCACGAGCTCAACAACCCGCTCGCGGCGATCGTCGGCCAGGCCGAGATGCTCCAGGAGGACAGTGTCGGGACCGAATTCGAGATTCGCGGCAAGAAGATCGCCGCCGCCGCCGAACGCTGCGCGCGGATCGTCCAGACCTTCCTCGCAATGGCCCGCCAGAAGGACGCCCAGCGCAGCCTCGTCGACCTGAACGAAGTCGTCGCCACCGCACTCGAGATCGCCGAATACGGGCTTCGGACCGCCGGAATCGGAGTCCGGGTGACCCTCGGCTCGGGGCTTCCCAGGATATTCGGCGACCGGGACCAGCTTCATCAGGTCCTCGTCAACCTGATCGTCAACGCCCAGCACGCGATGCAGGGCGGCGAGTCGTTCGACAAGACGGTGACGATCAGGACGTCGGCCGGACAGAGCGGCGAAGTCCTGCTCGACGTCAGCGACACCGGTCCCGGAGTGCCCGAGAAACTGAAGGGGCGGATTTTCGACCCCTTCTTCACCACCAAGCCGCAGGGCGTCGGCACCGGGGTCGGCCTTTCCTTCTCCCACGGGATCGTCGAGGCCCATGGCGGCACGATCACCCTGGAGCCGAGCCGCCGCGGCGCCCATTTCCGGATCGCGCTCCCGGCGGCCACGGACGGCGGGCTGGTCGCGGTGCCGATCGCTTCGGAGACGGCCGCGGAATCGACTCCCGGCGGAAGAGCCCTGGTCGTCGAGGACGAAGCCGACGTCGCCGAGACTCTTCGCGAGCTGCTCGAGCGCGAGGGCTACAAGGTCACCGTCGCGGGCGACGGCGCCAAGGCGCTGATGGCGATCGACCGAGGCGAGTACGACCTCATCCTGTCCGATCTGAGGATGCCCGGAGTGAGCGGCCCCGACCTCCATGCCCGCCTCGCCGAGACCAAGCCGCACCTCATCGAGAGGATGGGCTTCGTCACCGGCGACACCTTGGGCTCGAGCATGGACGATTTCCTTCGCGGCTGCGGGCGGCCGGTGCTCGAAAAGCCATTCACCAAGGTCGGCGTACGCTGCCTGATCGCCTCGATCCTCCAGCCGAAAGTAGATGCATGAACGATATCGCAGCCCATATCGTGGTCGTCGACGACGACGAGGACGTCCGCTCCACCGTCGCCGAATATCTGAGGCGCAACGGCCTTTCGGTCAGCGAGGCCGACGGCGGCGCGGCGCTTCGCGAACTGATGGCGACGAGGCCGATCGACCTCGCCTTGCTCGACATCAACATGCCCGGCGACGACGGCCTCACTCTGGCGCGCGAGATTCGCGGCCTCGGCGACGCCGGGATCATCATGCTGACGGCCAAGAGCGACGACGTGGACCGGATCGTGGGCCTGGAGATCGGCGCGGACGATTATATCACCAAGCCCTTCAACCCGAGAGAGCTCCTGGCCCGGGTCAAGGCGGTGCTCCGCCGGGCCACCCGGGGCGGCGAGGCGCCCGCGACGATGGGGAGCGAGGTGCAGATGGGCAAATGCCGATTGAACCTCGACTCGCGAAAGCTGTTCGAGGCGGACGGGACCGAGGTGCCGATCACCTCGATGGAATTCGATCTGCTCAAATGCTTCGCCGAGCATCCGCGCCGGGTGCTCAGCCGGGACCAGCTCCTCGACCTCGCCCACAACAAGGAGATGGAGGCGTTCGACCGCTCGATCGACACCCGGATCGCCCGGATCCGCCGAAAGATCGAGCGCGACCCGGCCAAGCCCGAATGCCTGAAGACCGTCCGAGCCGCCGGCTACGTCTTCAACCCCGACTGCGGGTGAGCGGGCGGCAAGCCGCTATTCGGTCTACCGCCTCTAATGGCGGCAGGCGTTCGGGGACAGTCCCATGGCGCTCACGTGACGGCGACCGGGAAAAACCCTGTTGCGTCAGGCGTTTGACGGCCGCATGAAGCGGTGCATGCCGCTCAACATCAGCAAGGTCGCCGTCGGCTGCGCAAGCCTCGACGCGCTCGCCGCGCGCCAGAGGCTTCGGCTCGCCGGCGGGATCGTCCCGGTCGTCACTCGCTTCCGGCCGAAGCGCGCCGACGAGCTGATCGGCGGCTCGATCTACTGGATCGTCAAGCACAGGATCGCGGCAAGGCAGGCGATAGTCGGCTTTGCGGACCGCGAGGAGGATCGCCGGACGGTCATCCGCCTCGACCCGCTGCTCGTCCCGGTCCGGGCGCTCCCCAAACGCGCCCACCAGGGCTGGCGCTACCTCGAGCCCGCCGATGCCCCGCTCGACCTCGACGGCGACGACACGGGGCTCGCCGGGCTTCCGCCCGCGCTGACGGCGACGCTTTCGGCGCTGGCGCTGATCTAGAGCGTAAAATCCGCCCCCCGCGTTTGCGGGGGAGGGGACATGCGAAACATGGTGGAGCGGCCTTTGCCGAGTCGGAAGAACCCCTCCACCGCGCTTCGCGCGGTCCCCCTCCCCGGCAAATGCCGGGGAGGATTTAGACTACCTCGCCCCGCCGCAGGTCACGCGACCCGAGCCCTTCGCTTCCACCGTGCAAGCCGGGCTTCCGAGGATCTCCACGTCGCCGGCGCCGGTCGCCGTAACCTTCGCGCTTCGGGCGACGGCGACGGCGACGCTTCCGGCCGTGTCCGATCGGATCAGCGCGTCGTCGGCGCTGAGGCCCGAGGCGGCGAGGTCGCCGCTGCCCTGGACCGTCGCCCGCAATTGCCTGGTTCGGCCGGCAAGGGTGATCCGGCCGCCGCCGAGCAGTCCCACGACCAGATTGTCGGCCTCGACCGCCGCGACGTTCAGCCGCCCGCTTCCGGACACGGACAGATCGATACGAAGGCCCCTGGCGCGGTCGATATCGAGGCTGCCGGAGCCGACGACCGCGGCGCTGCGCAGGTCGCGGGCGGTCAGCGTGACGGCGACGGGCCCCGCTCCGGCGCCCGGATGGGTGCCCCAGGCCGAGCGGTTGCGGCGCACCCGCAAGGTTCCGCCCTGCACGTCGATCGAGACATGGTCGAGCGCTTCGGCCGATCCTTCGGCGCGTGCGCCGGAGCTTCGCCCCATGGTCAGGGTGACCCGATAGGGTCCGTCCACCTGGACCTTGTCGAAATCGGTGATGGAATAGTTTCGCTCGGCGGCCGCGACGGGGACGGCGGCGGCGAAAGCGAGTAAGGCGAGCGGAAGGGTCCTGGTCATGGTCGGGACCCTGCCGGAAATTGGTTAACGGTTCCTAACCGGGATGACGGACGCTACCCGCAGCGAACGTTGCCCGAGCCCATCTTGTTGACGGTGCACTTGGCGCCGCCGGTGACGACGACGTCGCCCGAGCCCATGATTTCGACGCTGGCGCTTTCCGTCGCCTTCGCCTCGACATTGCCCGAGCCGGCGATAGACATCTTGGCGCTCCGGACCTGGAGCCCGCCGGCGCGGACGTCGCCGGAGCCGGCGATTTCGAAATCCGCCGTCTCGGCCGTTCCGGAGGCCGTCACTCCGCCCGAGCCGGCGATCGAGAAGCTGGCGTTCCGGGCGCGCAGGCTGGCCAGCTGGATCTCGCCCGATCCGGCGATGTCGCCGGCGAAGTCGCCCCCCTCGACCCTGTCGATCTTCATGTCGCCCGAACCGGCCACTTCGGCGCCCCTGATGGCGGGCGCGGAGACATGGATCGTCACCGGCCCGTGATCCTTGCGCCAGCCAAACGACCAATTGCCTCTCTTGTAGCCGATCCGGAGGACGCCGTTCTCCACCTCTATTTCGAGCTTCTCCAGCATGGCGGAGTCGCCCTCGGCCCGGACGGAAGGCGCTCCGCCGACGGTGACCAAGACGTTCGAGGACCCGCTCAGCGAAATCCTGTCGAACCCTCCGACCGCAAAGTCCCGGCTTGCGCGCTGGCTTTCGCCGGCCTCCCCCACCGAGCAGGCCCCGAGCAACAGGACCGGAATCAGAATCGCGCCGCGCATGTCCGTCTCCTCATCGCGTGTGTTACGAAGCTAATACACATGATGGAGTGACGCCGCAACAGAAAAGGCGGCCCGTCGCCGGACCGCCTTCTTGATGGTCCCCTCCCTGGAAGGGAGGGGTCAGGGGTGGGTAGGCGAGCGTAGCGAGACTTTGCTGAGTCGGAGTTTCGTCCGCCTTCGGCGGACCCACCCCCGGCCCCTCCCTTCCAGGGAGGGGAGTCTCGCCGAGCTCAGACCGCAGCCGCCGCCTTCTCGCGATTGTAGACGGCCGCGGCCTTGTTGAGGATCTCGAGGATCTTCACCAAAGCGGCCGGCTCGTCGACCTGCTCCATCGCCGCGAGCTCGCGGGCGAGCCGGCTCGAGGCGGCCTCGAAGATCTGCCGCTCGGAATAGCTCTGCTCGGGCTGGTCGTCGGCGCGGAACAGGTCGCGGGTCACCTCGGCGATCGACACCAGGTCGCCCGAGTTGATCTTCGCCTCATATTCCTGCGCCCGGCGCGACCACATGGTGCGCTTCACCTTGGGCTTGCCCTTCAGGGTGGCCAGAGCCTCCTGCATCGTCTTGTCGGAGGAAAGCTTGCGCATTCCGACGCTTTCCGCCTTGTTGGTCGGAACGCGAAGGGTCATTTTTTCCTTTTCGAACCGAAGCACGTAGAGCTCGAGCTGCATGCCGGCGATGTCCGTGCTCTGCAATTCGATGACCCGGCCAACGCCGTGCTTGGGGTAGACTACGTAATCGCCAACGTCGAAGCTCAACGCTTTCGCTGCCATTTATTCGACCTTCCCATTGGAAAACAGCCGCATCCGCGCCGGACTCCATCCGTCCCCCAAGGACGTATCCTAACTGCGATGTGCGGCGATTCTTCTTGTGACCACCGGTTGCGAAATGCGTGCCGCATCCGCTTCGATGGAAGCCTTATAACCGAAAAGGTGCCGAAAAGCTACCCTTTTGGCGGGATGGGGGATTCACGTCGCCCCGGCGAAGGCTGGGGCCCCGGCGGGTGAAGGGCGCCGGCGCTTTTCACCCCACGGGACCCCAGCCTCCGCTGGGGTGACGCCGCTCGCCACGGTCGGCGACCGTCGTCAATCCCCCGGGCCGGGTTCCGGCGAGAAATATTTGTCGAACTTGCCGTCCTCGCCCTTGTGCTCGTCGGCGTCGGCCGGGCTCTCGCGCTTGCGGGTTAGGTTGGGCCATTCGGCCGAATAGGTGGCGTTGACCTCCAGCCATTTCTCGAGCCCCGACTCGGTGTCGGGAAGGATGGCCTCCGCCGGGCATTCCGGCTCGCACACGCCGCAGTCGATGCATTCGGAAGGGTTGATGACGAGCATGTTCTCGCCCTCGTAGAAGCAGTCCACCGGGCACACCTCGACGCAATCCATATATTTGCAGCGGATGCAGGCATCGGTGACGACGTAGGTCATTGGCTTCTCCCTGGGAAGATTCCCTAGTCGCCACGCGGCTCGCTCGTCAACGGGAAGGTCGGTCCCCTTGCTCCAGCTAAGTGAATCACATAGAGGGGAGCGATGATCGTCGATTTCGACCCGGCGAAGGACGAGGCGAACAGGATCAAGCATGGCGTATCGTTGACATACGGTATCCGGATATTCGAAGATGAAAATCATATCATGTTCCCCTCGTTGCGTCCGGTCGATGGAGAGGACCGCTACAAGGTGGTGGGGATGATCGAGAAGCGACTGTGGACGGCGGTCCACGTCTGGCGCGGCGATACCGTGAGGCTGATCTCCGTGCGCAGGAGCAATGATGGTGAGCAAAGAGAATATCATCGCGATCCCGCCTGATCCTTCCGACCCTGAAGACTTTCCGGTAAGCGTCGCGGGTCTTGAGCGTGCTCAGATGGGGCGGCGAATTCGTAAGCTCCGCAATCGGCTCGGGCTCAGCCAGGAAGGGTTCGCCGCGACGTACGGAATTCCGCTTGCCAGCATCCGACAGTATGAGATCGGCCGCAACATGCCGCCCCCGGCCGTTCGGGCCTATCTCAAGGTCATCGACGCCGAGCCTGAGCTGGTGGCTCGCGCCGTCGCCGAGCGGGCGGCTTGAAGGGTCACGGGTCGGTCCGGTCCGAGCCGGGGCCGTCGCTAATCTCCGAGTAAAGTGCCCGCGCCTCAGCGGGCGGGCCCCGCCGGGCCGGCAGCGCCTCCACCTTCAGCACGCGAACCGCGCCACGCTGTGCGAAGGCCAGAACGTCGCCGACCCGCACCGGCGCGTGCGCCCTGTCGACTACTCGCCCCGTTATCCGGATCCGCCCCTGCTCCGCCAGCGCCTGGGCCAGGGCCCGGGTCTTCACGATCCGCGCGAACCACAGGAATTTGTCGAGCCTGAGGCTGTCAGCCACGCTTCAGCCCCGCCAGAGCCGCGAAGGCGTGTCCCGTCTGCGGCTTGCGCGGCTCCTCACGCCGCCTTGCGCGCCCGCGCCACACCCAGGCCTGCTCGCCCGCGGACGGCCGGAAGCCGAGGTCCCGCATCAGCTTCGCGACCGCCTGCGGCTGAAGGCCGAGCGACGTCGCCAGCGCCTCGTCGACGACGGGTTGAGGCTTGCCCGCCCGCGCCTCGTGGGCGTGGCGGGCGAGCCGTTCCACCAGGTCGACCCGGAGCATTTGAGGCCCGAGCGCCCGGTAGCCGAGGCGGGTCAGTCGAAGCCGCTCGCCGTCGGGCGGGCAGGGGAGGAGGACCGCGTTTTCGGGCGGCAGCTCCGGCATGGGGGCGCCTGCCGCCGCCGAGCGGAGCGCGGTGCGCCAGCGCCGGGCCTCGGGCTTGAGGACGTCGGGCATGAACAGGTCGAGCGCTCCGATCCTGATCCTGAGGCCGGTGATCGCGCGCCTCTCGCCCTTGTCGAGCGCGGCGAGCGGCTTGGCCACCGCCTCGCGCTCGACGATTCCGCCTTCGTCGACCAGCATCGCCAGGATCGACCGGACCGCCGCCGGGGCCTTCACGTCCTGGGCTGCAAGCCCCGCCTGGCGCAGCGGCCCGAGCGACCGCTCGACCTGATGCCGGACCCAGAGGTCGAGCCTCTCGACCACGACGTTCCGGCCGCGCTCCGACAGGCGGTCGAGCTTGCGGTCGACGATCACCCGCGGGCTGAGCAGGTTCTTGCCCGGCCCGAGCCTCGCCACCTCATGGCCCCGCCAGAGCACTGCCACCGGCCGTCCCGGCTCGGTGCGCAAGGTGAAATGATCGTCCGTATCCGCCGCGAGCGCGGCGGCGCGCTTCTCATATTCCCCGCCCAGTCTTCGCTCCGCGGTAGCCAGAAGCATCTTGCGGTCGGAATGGCGAGCCGTCGGGTCGACCTCGAAGGCGAAGCCTTCCATCCGCCCGATCGGGAAGGAGCCCACCGTCACCTCGCCCTGCTCGTCGACGATCACCGGGAATTCGCCGACGCCCTTTCGGCCGATGTCCTTCAGGAGCACCGAGGTCCGGCGGTCGACGAAGCGCTGCGTCAGCCGATCGTGCAGGGCGTCGGACAGCCTCTCCTCGACCTCACGGGTGCGCTCCGCCATGGCTGCGGGCTCGGCGAGCCAGTCGGAGCGATGGGCGATATAGGCCCATGTCCGAACGCCTGCGAGCCGGTCGGCGAGGGCCTCGATATCGCCCTGGACGTTGTCGAGCTGGGCCACCTGGGCCGCGTACCAGCCGGTCGGGATGCGCCCGTCGCCCTCGCTCAGGTGGAGGTAGAGCCGGGCGACGAGCCGGGCGTGGTGCTCCGGGCCGGTCTTGCGGAAATCGGGCAGGCCGCAGGACGCCCAGAGGCGCTTCACCGCCTCCTGGCCGCGCGCCCGGGCGGCGACGTCCGGATCCCCGGCCAGCCGCTTGAGGACGGCGAGGTCGACCGCCTCCGGAGCGGCTCGAAGGCCCGGTTCGTTCGGCTTGCGCTCGAGCGAGCGCACCAGCGCCTCGACGCTCCGGAAATCGGGATCGCCCTCCCGCCAGTAGAGATGGTCGAGGGGTGCGAAGCGATGCTCCTCGATCGCCTCCAGCTCCTCGGGCCGGAACTCCGCCGAATGCTCGCCTTCCAAAGTCAGGACTCCGAACGTCCCGTCGCTCTGGTGGCGCCCCGCGCGCCCCGCGATCTGGGCCATTTCCGCCGGAGTCAGCCGCCTGCGCCGATGGCCGTCGAACTTGCCAAGGCCGGCGAAGGCGACATGGGTGACGTCCATGTTCAGCCCCATCCCGATCGCGTCGGTCGCGACGAGGTAGTCGACCTCGCCAGCCTGGTACATCGCGACCTGGGCGTTTCGGGTGCGGGGGCTGAGCGCGCCCATCACCACGGCGGCCCCGCCGCGCATCCGCCGGAGCATCTCGGCGACGGCATAGACCTGCTCGGCCGAGAAGGCGACGATCGCGGAGCGCGGCGGAAGCCTCGAGAGCTTCGAGGGCCCGGCGTAGGACAAGGTCGAGAATCGCGGCCGGCCAATGATCTCCGCCTTGGGGAGAAGGGCCCGGACCATCGGCTTCAGAGTCTCGGAACCGAGGATCATCGTCTCGTCTCGGCCTCGGGCATGAAGCATCCGGTCGGTGAAGACGTGGCCGCGCTCCGGATCCGCGCCCAATTGCGCCTCGTCGAGGGCGACGAACGCGTAGTCGCGCTCCATCGGCATCGATTCGGCAGTGCACAGGAACCAGCGCGCGTCCTTGGGAAGGATCTTCTCCTCCCCGGTGATGAGCGCCACCCGGTTCGCGCCCTTCATCCTGACCACCCGGTCGTAGACCTCGCGCGCCAGGAGCCGGAGCGGAAAGCCGATCATCCCGCTCGAATGCGCCGCCATCCGCTCGACGGCGAGGTGGGTCTTGCCGGTATTGGTCGGCCCAAGGATCGCCGTCAGCGGCGCCCGCGCGAATTCGCTCATGGTCCTTAGATCGCGATTTCGAGTCCGGGGTGCAATGACCTGGATTGTGACTTCCGCTCGGCTACCGTTGCTCCCCGGCGAAGGCCGGGGCCCAGCCCCGCACCCGCGCTGGATCCCGGCCTTCGCCGGGAAACTGGATTCCGGGAAGCTAGAAGAGCGTCGCGTACAGGTCCTGCCAATCCGGGTTCGCCTCCTCGATGACGCGCAGTTTCCAGGCTCGCTTCCATTCCTTCATCTGCAATTCGCGCCTCCGCGCCTCGTCGAGTTGGTCGAACGCCTGATACCAGACGAGGATCTTGCAGCCGTATCTGCGGGTGAAGCCGCGCACCGCCCCGATCCTGTGCTGATAGATGCGGGACGGAAGATCGCTCGTCACTCCAATGTAGATGGTTCCGTTTCGCTTGCTGGCGACGATGTAGACATAGCCAGGCTTACCCATCGCTTTTCGCTTAATATACCACGCGATTACGTGCAATCGCCAACTGGGTCCCGGCCTTCGCCGGGAAGCTGCGCAACCGTTGCTCCCCGGCGAAGGCCGGGGCCCAGCGCTGCCTCCGTCCTGGGTCCCGGCCTTCGCCGGGAAACGAAGCCCACGCTGCCGTGAGCCGTAGTTCCCGCAAGTCGCCACGCTTCACCGCCACCGGCGGCACGCTTCACCGCAAGCCCGCGCTCGAAACGCCCTGCTTTACTGGACTTTAACCCCGTTTCGCCACAGTCATCCGCACCTGGCCACGATCCGCGGCCGGGGGGTGTTTCAACGGGTCGCGGGGGCTTTTTCCGCCTTGTACCAGTTCAACGATATCAGGCCCGGTGCCGGCGGCGGAGCCGCCGCGCTCGACTTTGGGCAGTCGCTCCGTCCGCGCAGCTTCGGAAGCCGAGCGGCGCCGGCGCCCCGCGGCTTCGACCTCGTCGTCGACCTCGGCTCGAGGATCGGCTCGCGCACCTGGTTCCGCGGAGTGCTGACCTGCACCGCTCTGTGCGGCGCGGCCCTGTGGCTCGCGCCCGGCTTCGATCCCATTCCCGCCGCTTCGGCGAGGCCGCTTTCCGACGCCCAGTTCGCCCAGTCGCGGAGCCTGTCCATTTCGCCGCTCGCTCTGGGGGCCGATTCCGGCCGCCGGATGGCTCCGACGGATGCCGTCGAGCCCCTTCTCGACCGGCCCGAGCGGCCGACCGTCGAGATGGTCGCCACCCTTGGCGAAGGCGACGGCTTCGTCCGGGCCCTGGAACGCGCCGGAGTCGCTCCGAAGGAAGCCGACGAGGTCGCGAAGCTGATCTCGGCCGCCGTCCCGCTCGATCAGATCAGGGCCGGGACAAGGATGAACATCACTCTCGGCAAGCGGCCGGACCGGACCGTCGCCCGCCCGCTCAGCGCCCTGTCGCTTCGAGCCCGATTCGACCTCAAGCTTTCCCTGAAGCGCAGCGGCAACAAGCTCGCGCTCGTTCGCACCCCCATCTCGGTCGATTCGACGCCGCTTCGGATCCAGGGCTATGTCGGCTCCAGCCTCTACCGCTCCGCCCGCGCCGCCGGCGCACCGGCCAAGGCGGTCGAGGCCTATATCCGCGCCGTCGCGAGCCAGACCAGCATTTCCGGCCTGACGCCCGACGATCGCTTCGACATCATCCTCGAGCAGCGCCGGGCCGCAACCGGCGAGGCCGAAACCGGCCGGCTCCTCTATGCCGGGCTCGACCGCGGCGGCTCGGGCAAGGACCTGAGGCTCATGCAGTGGGAGCTGGGCGGCCGATCCGAGTGGTTCGAAGCCTCAGGCGTGGGCCGCGAGAACGGAATGCTCCAGCGTCCGGTGCCGGGCACCGTCTCGTCCAATTTCGGGATGCGCCGCCATCCGATCCTCGGCTATTCGCGGATGCACAAGGGCATGGATTTCCGCGCCGGCTATGGAACGCCGATCCTCGCCGCCACGGACGGACGGGTCGCCGCCGCGGGCTGGGCCGGCGGCTACGGCAACCAGGTCCGGATCGCCCATTCCGGCGGTCTCGTCACAAGCTATTCGCATATGAGCCGGATCGCGGCGCGCGCCGGAAGCCTTGTCCGCCAGGGTCAGGTGATCGGCTATGTGGGTTCCACCGGCCTCTCGACCGGCCCGCACCTCCATTACGAGCTCCTGAAAGACGGAGTCCCGATCAACCCCGCCGCCGTCAAGTTCGTCAGCCGCGCCCAGCTCGACGGCGAAAGCCTCGCCGCCTTCCGCTCGCGGCTGAAGACCCTGCTCGCGGTCAAGCCCGGCGCGGCGAGGATGGCAGAGACGGCCGGCAAGAAGAAGCCGCGCGCCTAGCCCGACTTTCCTCCGCTCCCTGGAAGGGAGGGGCTTGGGGGGGGGGTAGGCGAGCGCAGCGAGACTCATCTGGCTCCGAGTTTCGGCCGCCTTCGGCGGACCCACCCCTGGCCCCTGACTTCCAGGGAGGGGAGGCTAGACATCTCGTTTCTATTATGTTCTAATCCTGCCATCCATGTCGCGCGCGACTGGGGGGCGTTTGCTCAGGCGCGACAGGCGAGTCTTTTGTGTCTTTTGGGGAAGTCCCCGCCCGTGGAAAAACGGGCGCGAGTCACGTCCACTTCGTCCACTTCGTCCGTTTCCGGACAGCCGCGGGCCCTACCGCCCCTGGCTTCGCCACCGCTTGACGACCCGGGCGACCATCGCTTCCTCGTCGCCGGTCTGGCGCCACAGCTCGGAGAAGAGCGGGTCGGACGAGGCGGGGCGGCGGTCGCGTTCGAGGTCGTCGAACGAGACCCGGATCGGGATCGACACGCCCTCGCCGCAGACGATGCATTCGCGGTTCCTGAGCGCCGGGATGACGTCGAGGAAGCCCCGCGCGCCTTCCGGCATGGCCGACTTGACGAAATGCTGGTCGCGCTCGTTGTTGAGGCGCATCGCGATGATCGTTCCGCACTGGGAGAGCACGCCCTCGGCGAGGTCGGACGGCCGCTGCGTGATGAGGCCGAGGCTGACCCCGTACTTGCGGCCTTCCTTAGCAATCCGCTCGAGGATCTTTCGGACGGCCTGGCCGCCGCCGGTCTTGTCGGACGGGATATAGCGGTGGGCTTCCTCGCAGACGAGGAGGACGGGTCTTGGAACCTCGTTCCTCGACCAGATCGCATAGTCGAAGACCAGGCGCGAAAGCACGGCCACCACCACCGAGACGATGTCGGACGGGACTCCCGAGACGTCGACGATCGAGATCGGCTTGCCCTTGGCGGGCAAGCGGAAGATCTTGCCGATGAAGCTGGTCATGGAATCGGCGATCAGCATCCCCGAGAACATGAAATGATAGCGCGGATCGGCCTTGAGCTCGTCGATCTTGGTCTTGAGGCGCATGAAGGGCGCTGTGTCGGTCGCCTTGTTGAGCAGGCCCATCTCGGCATTGATCGCTCCGGCGAGGTCCGAAAGCGCGTAGGGAATGGGCGAATCGACGGTGAGCTTCAGCATCCCTTCGGCCGCCCGGTTCTTGCTTCGGGCGAGCAGCAGGCATTTGGCGAGGATGTCCATGTCCCGCTGCCGCTCGGCGCCTGCGGAGGTGATGAACACCTCGCAATGCTCCTCGAAGTTCATCAGCCAGTAGGGCATTGCCAGGTTCTCGACGTTGAACAGCTCGCCGACATGCTTGAACGCCGCCGAATATTCTCCGTGCGGGTCGATCATGACGATATGGCCCTCGGGCGCGAGATCGCAGATCCGGTGCATGATGAGCGCGGCGGAGGTCGACTTGCCGGTGCCGGTCGAGCCCAGCAGCGCGAAATGCTTGCCGAGCAGGGCGTCGACATAGAGGGCGCCTCGGACGTCCTTGGTCGGGTAGACGGTGCCGATCTCGATATGGGCGCGCTCGTCGGCGGCGAACATCTGGCGCATGTCCTGGCCCGAGACCGGGAAGACCTTGGCGCCCGGCGGGGGATAGCCGGTGATTCCTCGGCGGAAGTTGATCAGCTTGCCGGTCTGCTCGTCTTCCTCGCCTTCGCCGAGGAAGTCGATGTCGGCCGAGACCATTCCGGCCTCGCCGTCGCGAAGGGTGAGGCTGCGCACGTTGGCGAGAAGCCAGCGGTTGCCCGCCTCGAGCTTGACGTGCCCGCCGACCTGGCCGGACAGGGCGATGCTGGGATCCGGATCGCGGCCGAGTTCGGCCACGCGCGACGCCTCGAGCTCGATCCGGCCGCCGCCGCCGCGGATGTCGACCACCTGGCCGATCGGCGCGTGACGCACCGGCTGGGGGATGCGCGGGCGGATGGTGGGCGCGAATTCCTCCGCCTCATCGGGCAGGGTGACGGTCTTGAAGTTCATCATGTCGGTCATTCGAGCGTCGCTGCCCCCGGCTGTTTTCCGGCCCCCCTCCTAGCATCGAGGGGTAAACAACTGCTTTTCCTTTAAATCCTCCCCACGGCGAGCCGTGGGGAGGGGGACCACACGAAGTGTGGTGGAGGGGTAGATGGCGCAGGCTTCTGCCAGTTACCCCTCCACCAGGCTTCGCCTGGTCCCCCTCCCCATGCTGCGCATGGGGAGGACAATCAGCCCTTCCTGAACACAAGGCTTCCGCCCCAGCCGAGCAGGAGCGACAGAGCCACCGCGGCGACTCCATAGGCGAAGGACCAGCGGTCGGCGGCGTCGGCGACGTCGCGCTCGAAGCCGGTCTTGCCGATCTTGATGTCGCGCGCCGCTCCGGCGATCACCCGGCCGTCCTTGATGAGGAAGGTCTCCGCCGTATAGTCGCCGACCGGCACCCGCGCCGGGATCGTGATCCGTCCGCGATAGAGGACGTGGTCGGTGATCCTCACGCCCGTCGGATCTTCGATGTAGAGCTGCTGGCGGCGCATCAGGTCGATCAGCCCGGCCTCGAAGCGCCTCTGCACCTCGGGCGACTTTCCGCCGCCCGGCGACAGGGAGAGGTTCTCGAGGCCGAGTTCGTAGATGGCGGCCGTCCGCTCGTCGATCAGCTTCGAAAGCGGCCTCGACGACGCGACGGCGTAGAAAGCGGGCGCCGAGCGGAACCGGGCCGCCTCGACGTTCATCCAGATCCCCGCCACTTTCTGCTTCTCGCGGACCACCAGCGGCTGGACCGGCCCTTTCACCACGACCGCGATATCGGCCTGCTCGGTGGGGGTGCGGCCGCCGGGATAGAGGATGGCTCCGAACAGAAGCAGCTCCGCCCCGGTGAAGCTGTACTGGATCTGGATCTCGCTCTGGGAGACGTCGGGCACCAGCCTGGGCTTGGCGGCGCCGAGGGCCAAAGGCGAGGCGCACAGGAGCAGCAAGGCGCGAAGCCTTTTCACAGCACCTGCAACGTGTAGATCTCCTCCGGCCTCCAGCCGAGGCCGATCGCCATCCGGATCGCCACCGCGAGGATGATGATGGCGAGGAACATGCGAAGCAATTCGGGCTTCACCTTCTGGGCGAAGCGGGCCCCGAACTGCGCGCCGATCACCGAGCCCAGAAGGAGCAGTCCGGCGAGCACGATGTCGACCGACTTGGTGGTCGTGGCGTGGATGAGAGTCGTCGCGGCCGTGACGAACAATATCTGGAGCAGGGAGGTTCCGACCACCACCTGTGCCGACATCCCGAGCAGATAGATCATCGCGGGGACGACGATGAAGCCGCCGCCGACCCCGAGCAGGACGGTCAGCATCCCCGCCCCGAAGCCGAGCAGCAGCGGCGCCAGCGGCGAGATGTAGAGGCCGGACTGGTAGAAGCGCCAGCGCATCGGCAGGGCCGCGATCAGGGGATTGTGGCGCTTGGGCTTCTTCGCATTCTCTTTCGGCTTGATGATGTCGAGCGCGGTCGCCGCCTCCTTGCCCATCATGATCCCGATCGTCCCGAGCAGGATCACGTAGAGCAGGGAGATGACGGTATCGATCTGGCCGGCGTCCTGGAGAAGCCGGAAAAGCCCGCCTCCGACCAGCGCTCCGGCGAGGCCGCCGGCGATGATCACCCCGCCCATCCTGTAGTCGACGCCCTTGCGCCTCCGGTGGGCGAGAACGCCGGAGACGCTGGTGCCGGTGATCTGGGTGGTCGCCGATGCGACGGCGACGGGCGGCGGGATGCCGTAGAAGATCAGGATCGGAGTCGTCAGGAACCCGCCGCCCACGCCGACCATGCCGGTCAGAAGGCCCACAACTCCGCCGAGCAGGATTATCGCCAGCGCGTTGACCGACAGGCCGGCGATGGGAAGATAAATGTCCACGTCGCACTGCCTAGCCGTTGAAGAGCCGGGGCGGAAGGCGGTGCGAAACTCGCTCTCCCGCTTTCCGCGGGAGAGGAGGGGCCCGCCGCGAAGCGGTGGGAGGTCAGGGTCTGTACCGCAGAGTCAGCAAGACCCTCACCTCCCAAGCCTTCGGCTTGGGCCCCTCCTCTCCCGTAAAGGACGGGAGAGGGGTTATGGCGCCTTAAAAATCCGTCGCCAGAGTCA
Source organism: Allosphingosinicella sp. (assembly GCA_036386845.1). Taxonomy (GTDB): domain Bacteria; phylum Pseudomonadota; class Alphaproteobacteria; order Sphingomonadales; family Sphingomonadaceae; genus Allosphingosinicella. The sequence goes on from DASVUW010000362.1 coordinate 21,460, forward strand.
GAGTCGGTCCAGATCCCGGCTCCGCGTCGCCGGCCAGCCGCAGGCGCCAGTCGGCGGCGAGCGTGACCGCCCGGCCGGCGACGGGCAGCGTCAGCGCGGCCTGAGGGCCGATGTCGAGGCGGGCGAGGCCGGGCTGGGCCGCGGCCCAGGCCCCGGCGCCGACGCGGGCCCGGCCGTTCAGCGGAATCGAAACCCGAAGCGACCCGTCGGCGAACGGATCGCGGGAGCGGGCACCGACGATTCCGGCCTGGGCGTAGCCGTCGACCCGGAACGGGCCGAGAGGCGCCTCGCTCACTCCGCCATAGAGGGTGACCGCAAAGGCGGACCGGCCTTCCCGGCCGAGGGCCTGCCGCCGCTCGGCAAGGAAATGGACGGGGAGTCCGCGGGCCGGCTTCCAATCTAGGCCCAGGGCGCCCTCCGCAGCGGCCGCCCTCCGCATCGGCGCGGAGAGCCGGAACGAGAGAGCCAGCGGATGAGCCTCGTCGCGGTTCAGGCGATAGGCGAAGCGGATTCCGGCCTGGCTTCCGCCAAGCAGCCCCTCCGCCGCGAGTGCCCTGGAATCGCCGCGCCGAACGAACGCCCAGGCCGAGATCGACCAACGTTTAGAGGCGGCTGCGGCGAAGCCCGGCCCGGCCGGAACCTGTCCGGGCATCGGAGAAGTCGGAGCGGCTTCTGCCTCGGCCTTGTCCAGTCGCATCGCCGGCGCTGCCCCCTGAAAAGGCGGAGTGATTGCGGCGCCCGCCCTCGACCGGCGCGTCGGGCCCGCCGGCTCCACCGCCGCCGGGCCGGCGTCGGCGAGGACCCGCTCCGCTTTCATCGGCTCGACGGCCCGTTCCGGAAGGGTCGCGGCGACGGCGCGGCCCGGTACCGCGGCCGCGAGCCCTTCCGCGGTCGCGGCCGGCCACGGCGGAGCGATGAGGAAGGTCCTCAGCGCGGCCCAGCCCCCAAGCACGGCCGCCATGAAGCGGAGGGGCCGCGAACCGCTCATTCCGCGGCGGCGCGGACCGGGAAGATATGCGCGGTCTTGTCCCAGCGCAGCCGCCCGCCTCGGCGGAGCGCCCGGTAGCGTGACAAT